>JAGWRZ010000158.1 GCA_028876365.1 Acidobacteriota bacterium
AGCCCCGGCGAGGCTTGGGCGGCCACCGAGGCTGCTGCTCCCGCCGCCACCGCGAAAGCAGTGGCGAGGAGGGTGCGGAACGGCATGCGCCGACCCTCCTCCGGTTCGGTAAGGCCGGAACACCTTCCGACGTAAAAGGTGGGTAAAGCTCCTAAAAGATGAGCGAGCGATACGTGATCGTCCGGTGCATGCCGATGCGGTCGTAGACGCGCAGCGCCGGAGCGTTCTCGGGGCGAACGAACAGGCAGACGCTCGGCACTCTCTCGAGGAGCAGCCGGCAGAGATCGCGCATCCCGCGCGTCGCATAGCCGCGATTGCGGACACCGGGATCGACCCAGACCTGCTGCAGCTGGACGGCGGCGGGCGTCCATGCGGAGGCCTCCGCCTTGAAGCGAATGACACCGTCTTCGAGCCAGAGCCACGAGCGGCCCTCCTCGATTTGCGCGCGTGTGCGCCAGCGAAAGCCCTCCGGATCACGCCGCAGCGGATCGATGCCGATCTCTTCGCGGTGCGCCGCCGCGCACGCCGGGACGAGCAGGTCGAGATCCGCGAGCGTCGCCGCCCGCAGGCAGGTGTCGCCGGGCGGCGGCGGCGCGTCGAGGACATAGACGGGCTGGCCGGGGCGGTCGTCGCGCGGACGCGGCATGACCGACGCCGCCTCCGACCACAGCTCGTCGACGGCCTGCTCCTCGCCGATGATCATCCGGGGCCGGCCGCGCACGACCGCGGCCGCGAACGCGGCGCATCCGGCGCCCGACGGCACGACGTTCGCACCGACGTGGCAGAGCGCGGACAGCCTCCCCCGCTCCGCGAGAGCGGAGAAGCGACCGAGGCCACGCCGCGCGATGTCCTCGAGGAAGACCCGCTCGACCGGCTCCTCGGCGCAGAAGGCGAGGATCTCGTCGAGGCTCGGGTCGACTGCGACCACGCCTCGATCATCCCAGGTTAGGGTTGGCCGCATGCCAATTCACATTCGCGCCGAGCCCGGAGACTACGCGGAGGCGGTCCTCCTCCCCGGCGACCCGCTTCGCGCCAAGTACATCGCCGAGACCTATCTCGACGACGTCGTCCAGACGAACGCGGAGCGGGGCATGCTCGGCTTCCGCGGGAGCTGGGAAGGCAAGGACGTCTCGGTGCAGTCGACCGGCATGGGCTGCCCCTCGGCGGCGATCGTCATCGAGGAGCTCGTCATGCTCGGCTGCAGGAGGATCCTGCGCGTCGGGACGTGCGGCGGCCTCCAGCCGCACCATCGGCTCGGCGACATGATCGTCGCCCTCAGCGCCGTTCCGCAGGACGGGACGACGAGCACGTACGTGCGCGAGCCCCACTGCCCGACGGCCGATTTCGGCCTGGTGCACGCCGCCGTGCACGCCGCCAAGGAGCTCGACCAGCCGATCCACGTCGGCCCGGTCGTCTCGAGCGACGTGTTCTACAACCCGGACGGCGGCCAGTACCAGCGCTGGTCCGACCGCGGCATCCTCGGCGTCGAGATGGAGGCTGCGATCCTGTTCACGCTCGGCGCGCTGCGCAAGATCCAGGCCGGCTGTCTTCTCACGGTGAGCGACATCGTCGTCGAAGGCGAGTTCACGCGCATCAGCGACGAGGAGCTGCGCGCTGCCGTCGACCGGATGACGCGCGTCGGCCTCGCGACCGTCACCGCCGGCCATTAAGACCGTCTTTCTCGTCAACCCGGCGTCGGGCAACGGTGCGACGGGCACGCGCTGGCCGGAGCTCGCGCACCGTGCGTCGCTCCTCGGGCTGAGCGGGGAGACGTTGCTGTCGGAGCGGCCGGGGCACATCATCGAGCTCGCCGAGCGCGCGGCGCGCGACGGCGCGGAGCTCCTCGTCGCCGTCGGCGGCGACGGGACGCTGAACGAGACGGTGAACGGGCTCATGCGTGCGGGCGCAGGGCCGGAGCTCGCGACGATCCCGCTCGGGACGGGCATGGACTTCGTGCGCACGTACGGCATCCCCACGGCGTTCGAGGACGCGGTCCGCGTTGCGGCGGGCGGGACGCCGCGGGCGATCGACGTCGGCCTCGTCGTCTACCGGACGTGGGCGGGCGCAGATGCGGAGCGCTACGTCGTCAACGTCGGAAGCGTCGGCATGAGCGCGGCGGTCGCGCAGCGCGCGAACGGGATGTCGAAGGCCCTCGGCGGGAAGGCGACGTTCTTCTATGCGCTCGTGCGCGTCTTCCTCGCGTGGCGGAACAGCGTCATCGACGTCGAGCTCGACGGTGTGCGCCGCTCGGCGCGCATGCACGACGTCATCATCGCCAACGGCCAGTTCCACGGCGGCGCGATGCGACTTGCGCCCGAGGCGCGCCCCGACGACGGCCTGTTCGACGTCCTCCTGATCGGCGACGTCACGAAGCTCGACTTCGCGACGACGGCGCCGAAGCTCTATCGCGGGACGCATCTCGCTCATCCGAAGGTGGACCTGGAGCGAGCGCGTGTCGTCGCCGTCGACGGCGCCGAGACGCTCCCGATCGAGCTCGACGGAGAGCAGGTCGGCACGACACCGGCGCGTTTCGAGGTCGTCCCGGGCGCGTTGCGGGTGCGTGTCCCGCGCTAGCGCGGCGACGGCGGCCGTGCTCGCCGCCGCATTCGCCGCGCTGGCCGGTCTCGTCGCGGCGGGCGAGCTCACCGCCGTCGACCGCTGGGCGATGCTGCATGCGATGCCCGATGTGACCTTCACCGGGGAAAGGCCGACATTCCTCCAGGCGGTCGTGCCGCTGTGGGGCCTGCCGTGGCGGAGCCCAGTGGACGTCGTGACGAATCTCGTCACCGTTCCCGCGGCGTTCCTCGTAGCGACGGTGATCGTCGGAGCTGCATGCCGCGCGCTCCGCGGCCGCGCCGCGCTGCTCCTCGCGACCGTCTACGTCGCCGCGAATGCCGTCGAGGCGATCGTGAAGTCCGCGCTGACCCGTCCGCCGCTCGTCATCCGGGGCCTGCACGTTGCGGGCTTCGACAACTCGTTCCCGAGCGGCCACACCATCCGCACGGTCGTGCTGGCGGTCGCCGTGGCGGCCGCGTGGCCCCGGGCCGTGCGCGCGATTGCCGTGTGGGCGGCTTGCTCGTTGGCGATGATCGAGATCGGCGCGGTGCACGTCCCGTCCGACATCGCCGGCGGGCTGGTGCTCGTCGGCGCGCTCCTCGCTACGACTTGGACTTCGCTGCGCTGCGCGTTGTCGAGCCGCCGGCGTCCTTCGCCAGCTTCTCGACCTTCCGCTCGAGCGACGTGAGCCGGCGCTCCAGCTCGTCGATCCCGCGGACGCGGCGCTGAAGCTCGTCGACGCGGTCGCGCATCGCGTTCATCGTCCCGACGAGACGGTCGCCGCCGGGCGCGTCCTGGAGCCGGTTCATCGCTTCCTCGCTCAGCTCCGCGAGCTTGCCCAGCAGATCGGTGCGCTTCTCGTCTGCCATGGCAGACAGTGTACGAAAGCCCCGGCTACGCTGCCGGCTCGATGCGCCGCCTGCTCATCGCGCTCGCGCTCGTCTTCGCCGCTCCCGCCGCCGCAACGACCGTGCGCAGCATCCACGGCACGGCGGGGAACGACTTCATCCAGGCCGCCTGGGGCGGGGCGGACACCGTCGACTGCGGGCGCGGGTTCGACGTCGTCGCCGCCGACCTCCGGGACAAGGTCGCCGCCGATTGCGAGGTCGTCTCGCGGCGCCTGTCGGTCGATCCGTCGGTCAATCCGGCGGGCCAGCACGAGACCGCCGTCGAGCCTTCCGACGCCGCCTGGGGATCGACGGTCGTCGCGGCCTACCAGGTGGGGCGGTTCGGCACCGGCGGCGCGTCCTTCATCGGCTTCGCGGTCTCGAACGACGCAGGCCGCACGTGGACGCGCGGGCTTCTTCCCGACGTGACCGTCGAGTCGGCTCCGCCCGGCCCGGA
>JAGWRZ010000159.1 GCA_028876365.1 Acidobacteriota bacterium
CACGGCGAGCTGCACGCGCGCGGGGCGCCCGTAGTCGAAGAGCGCCTCGATCGCGGCGCGGATCGTGCGCCCGGTGTAGAGGACGTCGTCGACGAGCACGACCGTCCGTCCTTCGAGGGGGAAGTCGAGCTGCGTCTCGCGCACGACCGGTTGCGGCGCGAGCGGCGCCTCGCCGCCGCGGACGCTGACGTCGTCGCGGTAGAAGGTGATGTCGACGGCGCCGAGCTCGGGCGCGCCGCCGGCGCGCTCCTCGATCAGGCGCGCCAGCCGCTGTGCGAGCGGGACGCCGCGCGTCTGGATCCCGACGAGCGCGACCTCGTCGAGCTCCGGGTTCGCCTCGATGATCTCGTGCGCGATCCGGGAGAGCGTCCGCGACAGCGCTTCCGCGTCGAGCAGGACCTTCCCCGTCTCGGGGGCGTGCGTCGTCATTCGACTCCTTTCCGGCCTCGCTGGACCGGGTTAAAGGGGTTCGTGCCGTCGGCACCTTAGCTGCCGCAGCGGACGGATGGGGTCTAGCGAAAGATGCTGCCGACGAGATTCGCTCCGAGGTTCATCGCCATCCCCATCTCCATCGCCCGTCCGAAGCCGCCTCCGTAGTAGCCGCCGAACATGCCTCCGCCCATCATCCCGCCGCCCATGCCGCCGAGCATCCCGCCGAGCATCCCATGGTGCTGTTGGGCGGGCTGCTCCGCCGCCGGCTCCTGGCCGGGCGCGTAGAGAGGCGGCTTGTCCGACTGCGCCTGCGCGACTCCGTCGACGAAGGAATGGATCGCGAGCAGGAGCGATTTCACCTGCGCCTGCTCGTCGTCGATGTCCTTCGCGACCTTCTCGAGATCGGCCAGCCACGCCGTCGCGTTCGGGTCCCCCGCCTTCTCCGCCGCCTGCATCTTGCCCGCGAGGCTCTGGACCGTGGTCGCGACGTCCTGGAACTCCGCCTGCAGCTGTTCGAACTCCTGATCGATCGTCGTGGCATCCATGCCACGGATCATTGCACGGCGCGCGGGGCCCCTACGGCTCGGCGATCAGGTCGTCGGGCTCGGAGAGAGCCTCGATCGCATCCTCGGCTGCCTCGAGCGACGACTCGGGAACGAGGACGCGGAGCCCGTCCTCGTCGTCGTCCGCCTCGAGCTCCGCCTCGATGCCCGCATTGCGCAGCAGCTCCTGGAGCTCCTCCGCCTCGGTGACGTCGCCGGCCGTCGCAACCTGGACCATCCGGGTCATGGCGCCCGCATCATAGGCGCTTCTCGCGGCGGCGGCCCCACCTCTCTTCACGAGCCGCGGCGCGCCGCGCTCGGAGTACGGAACCTCGATCAGGTCGAAGTCGCGCGGCACGACGACCTCCGCGAAGGTGGCGCGCGCCTCGCGCGCGAGCTCCGGCCCGGCATAGCGGGGCGAGATGTGCGTCAGGGCGAGCAGCTTCACCTCCGCGAGCTTCGCCACCTGCGCGGCCTCGGTCGCCGTCGCGTGCAAGGTCTCGCGCGCGCGTTCCTTGTCCTCGCCTCCGAACGTCGCCTCGTGCACGAGCAGGTCGGCGCGGTACGCGGCCTGGATCACGCTCGGCGCGGGCGCCGTGTCACCGGTGATCGCGATCCTGCGCCCCGGCCGCGCGGGGCCGAGCACCTCGTCCGGCGTCACCACGGTCCCGTCCGCGAGCGTCACCGGGTCGCCCGCCTGGAGGATCCCCCGCTCCGGCCCCGGCGGGACGCCGAGCGCGTCGGCCGCGGCGACGTCGAAACGGCCGGGGCGCTCGGCCTCGACGAGCGCGTACCCGACCGAGTTGGCGCCGTGGTCGACGGCGAACGCCTCGATCCGGTAGTCGCCGCGCTCGAGAAGGTCGCCGGGCGCGAGCTCGACGATCGCGAGCCGGTAGGGGAGCCGCCCGAGGAAGGGCTTCAGGTGCGCGAACAGGTCGCGGACGCCGCGCGGCCCGTACACCATCAGATCCGGCGCCTCCCTCCCGCGCAGGGCGAAGGTCTTCAGCATCCCGGGCAACCCGAGGACGTGGTCGGCATGCAGGTGGGTGAGGAAGATCTCCTCGATCTCCGGAAGCCCCGCGGCCGAGCGCTGGAGCTGGCGCTGCGTGCCCTCGGCGCAGTCGAACAGGAGCCGCTCGCCGCCCCGTCGGAGGAGGATGGCCGCCGGCGCCCGCCGCGCGGTCGGCATCGACGCAGAGGTCCCGAGAAAGACGAGATCGAGCTCCACGCGGGCAAGTCTAGGTACCCCCGGCGGCGGGGCCCGCGCCCCGATCGGCATCCTCGCCGGAGCCCGCGCGCTCTAAGCTCTCGCGCATGGCGGACGACGCGATCCTCGAGCTGTACCGGCGCGAGGTGACACCGGAGCTCTACGCCGCGATTCGCGATCTGTACAAGCGGCACTCGATCGCCGAGGACGCACGCGATCTTCCCGGCCTCATCTCGACCCTGACGCCCGATTGCGTGTACGAGCTCGTCCAGACCGGCCACCGCTGGAAGGGCCATGAGGGTGCAGCCCGTTTCTATACCCAGCTGCTCACGGCGTTTCCCGACATCACCTTCGACTTGACCGACATCGTCATCGGGCCGCAGGGCGTGTGCGAGGAGGCGCACGTCACCGCGACCCACGCCGCCGCCTGGCTCGGGGTCGAGCCGACCGGCGAGCGCCTCGAGTGGGACGTCGTCATCTGGTTCCCGTGGGACGAGGAGCAGCGCCTCTTCCGCGGCGAGAAGGTGTACGTCGCCGGCATCGAGGTGCCGCCCGTCGCCTCCGCGGCCGCGTCCGGCTAACCCGGCAGGATGAGCCGCTGGCCGGGGGTCAGCGTCGTCGAGCCGAGGTGGTTGCGTTGCTCGAGCTCCCACACCCCCTGCCGCGGGTCGCCGGCGTACGTCCGCGCGGCGATCGCCCAGAGCGTGTCGGCGGGCCGTACGACATACATCCGCTCCGGGCCCGCGCCGTGGGTCGTCCGGGCGGCGAGGCCGACGACGAACGCCGCGAGGGTGGCGACGATCACGAGCTTCACGAACATGTGTTCGCCAGTGTAGGGCGAACACGCGTTCGTGTCAAGAGCCTCTTACCGTCTCCGCCTCGGCTTCGGGGGCTTCTTCTGGTGCTGCGGCCCGTTCGGCCCCGTCGGCTTCTTCCCCGGCTTCGCCTTGTCCGCGGCCGCCGGCACGGGGCTCGTCACCGGCTTCCAGCTGATCATGCCGGTCGTGCAGGCGCTGCGGCCCTCGGCGAAGAGGGGGGCGTCGGCGGTGTAGGCGACCTTCGGGGTGGAGACGCCCTGGCCGCCCGCGGTGAGGAAGCCGCTCTGCCATCCCCCGCCGATGTAGTTGCCGTTCTGGTCGCGCCCGTCGCGGGTCGCCTCGTCGACGAGGAGGAACCACTCGACGTCGGTCACGGTCGGGTCGCACGCGAAGTACCTCTGCACCGCCTGCGCGATGAACGACGCCTGCGTCTGCTCGCTCACGACCGCGACGTTCTCCTGGTGGTAGTACTGCGGATAGACGGTCGTGTCCGTCTGCCAGCCGAGCTCGTCGATGCGGAACGTGAGCCCGTTCAACGTCGTCGGCTGCGCCGTCCCGTGGAAGGCGTCGTACACGGCCTGCTTCACCCGGTCGAGGTTCGGCACGCCGAAGAAGTTCGGGTTCGCGTAACCGACGCCCGGGCCGTCGATCGGATGGTTCGGGTTCGGGTACGGGTGGATCGACATCTGGTCCATGATCGGAAGCGTCCGGCCGGATGCCCGGTACGCCTTCCCCACCGCCTCGATGAACGGGATGGGGGCGGTCTGCGTCGGCCCGTTCGAGCGGGGCGAGAGCCCGAAGCCGATGACGCGCGCGTTCGGGTCGGCGGCGTGGATGCTGTCGTAGCACGCCGCGAGCAGCGCCTCGTAGCCGGCCGGGGCGCTCGCGTCCTGCGGCGACCAGTAGAGCGCGGTGTTGGGCTCGTTCCAGATGATGAAGTCGTTGATCCCCCACTGCTGGACGAGGGTCGCGACGTTCGCGGCCCACGTGCAGAACGCGGTCGGGTCGTGCGAGCTCGCGGGCCGGGCATACAGCGCAAGGACGACGTGGACGCCGTCCTTCTGCGCCTGCGGCGCCGCGCGCTGGATGAAGGGCAGCTCCGTGATCGTGTTCGGGTCGCCGTTGTACGCGAGGGTCCAGCGCACCTCTGTGAGGTTCGCGCCCTTCAGCATCGAGTCGAACCACGCGCCTCCGTCGTCGGCGTACTTCCCGGTGTCGTCGGCGACGCCGTAGCTGATCGGCGGAACGTCCGCCGTCCTCGCGCGCGCGTTCGCCGCCATGCCCGCACCGAGCGCGGCGACGAGCGCAAGCGTCATTGCGGCTCGTCTCACGAGAGCCCTCTTGTCGACCCCGTCGCGCAGGAGGACAGCGTCGCCGTAGACGTCGGAGAGCGCCATGGGCCGGTCGGCCCATTTCGCCGGCCGCGCGGCCC
This sequence comes from Acidobacteriota bacterium, assembly GCA_028876365.1. GTDB lineage: Bacteria > Actinomycetota > Thermoleophilia > Gaiellales > Gaiellaceae > Palsa-739. The sequence goes on from JAGWRZ010000159.1 coordinate 4,432, forward strand.
TACCCTTCTGCACGAGCCGCCGACGCCCGGCGCGCCGCCAGGACGGCGTCGACCAGGCGTCCGGCGCCGAACCGCACCGGGTCGTCCGCGGGCAGGCCGGTCTCCTCTGCCGCCGCCTCGACGGCCGCGCGGGCGGCCGCGTCGTCGAGCGCACGGGTGTTCAAGGCGACGGCGACGACCTTCGCGGGCCGCCTCGGGAGAGCCGTTCGCTCGTGCAGGTCGACGAGCTCACGCAGCGACGGCAGCGGATGCGGCCCGCCGCCGGCACCCTCGACCTCGTCGCGGCCC
>JAGWRZ010000160.1 GCA_028876365.1 Acidobacteriota bacterium
ACGTACTGCGCGTAGAGCGGCGAGTGACCCCAGACCTCCATGACGGCCGACACCTTGCCCTGCACCATCGCCGGCCAGGCCGGGATCTCGTCGATGGTGAGGAGGTTGACGTTGTACCCGAGGTTCTTCTCGATCACGTATTGCGCGACGACGTTGTTGGCGACGGAACCTTCCCACGAGTTGTTCGCGAGAACGATCGTCGGCTTGCTCGCGCGGCCGCCGCCGCTCGCCGTCGTGGCGCTGACCGCGACGGCGACCAAGGCGAGCGCCGCAACCGCGAGCGCCATCCTCCGGGCTTGCTTCATTGCTCCCTCCTCGTTTCGTCCCTCATGACGTTGCGACCCGTCCACGATCCGGGTTCGATTGGCTCAACCGGTCGAGCACGATTCCCATCAAGACCATCGCCAGGCCCGCCGCCGCGCCCAGGCCCACCTCCGAACGGGAGAAGCCCGTGACCACATCGAGCCCGAGCCCTCCTGCGCCGACGAGCCCCGCCACGACCACCTCGGCCATGACGAGAAGGATCGTCTGATTGACGGCCAACATCAAGTACGGCCGCGCGATCGGCAGCTCGACCTTGAACAGGAGCTGCCAGCGGGTCGATCCGAACGCCTGCCCGGCCTCGATCACGTCGTGCTGCACCGCCCGCAGGCCGAGCGTCGTCGCGCGGACCGCGGCCGGCAGCGCGTAGATGAGCGACGCGCTGACGCCGGCGACGTTGCCGACGCCGAACAGCGTCACCACCGGAATGAGGTAGACGAACGCGGGCAGCGTCTGCAGGAAGTCGAGGATCGGGCGCAGCACGCGATCGACGGCGCGCCAGCGGTACGCCGCGATGCCGAGCGGGATCCCGACGACGAGGTCGAGTGCGAGCGCGACCACGACGAGGCTCAGCGTCTCCATCGCGTCGCTCCACGCGACGAAGTTGTACGACGTCGTGCCCTGGAACGTGTAGCCGTTCGGCGCCTGCATGAGGCCGAGGAGCACGACGCACCCCGCGAGCAGGACTCCGCGGCGCCACCCGCCGCGCGCCCATCCGACCGTACCGACGAGCGCCGCGACGATGAACCACGGGACATCGCCGAACCAGCGCTGCAGGGGGTTCAGAACGTGCAGGGTCAGGAAGCTCGAGAGGGGGCCGGCGATGCCCGTGAACGCGTTCGTGACCCAGTTGAGGGCGGTCGTCGCCTGGTCGACGAACGAGAAGCCGAAGCCGGCGGGCCAATCGCCGAGCGCGAGGCCGTAGTGCGCGACGAGGATCACGGCGAGGACGGCCCCGCACAGGCCCGCCAGCTGCCGCCGGGTCAGGGTGCGTCCGGATGCGGCCCGGTCCCGTGCGGCGCGCTGCCCGAACGCCGCCGAGCTGCGGTCGAGCCACATCGCCATCAAGACGATCAGGAGCCCGGCGACGGCGCCCTCCCCGATCTGCTGTGTCTGGAGCGCGTTCAGCACGGGGTCGCCGAGCCCGCCGGCGCCGATGAGCGATGCGATCACGACGATCGAGAGCGCCATCATGATCACCTGGTTCAGCCCGAGCATGATCGCCTGCGCCGCGAGGGGCAGCTGGACATTTCGCAGGAGCTGGCTGCGCGTCGAGCCGAACGACTCCGCCGCCTCGATGACGTCCTTCTTCACGGAACGGATACCGAGCTCCGTGAAGCGCACGAGCGGCGGCACCGCGTAGATGAAGGTCGCGACGATGCCGGCCGGGTTGCCGATCGAGAAGAGGACGACGATCGGCACGAGATACGCGAACGCCGGCAGGATCTGCATGAGGTCAAGAACGGGCTGGAGCGTTCTGCTCACCGTCGGCCAGATCGCCGACGCGATCCCGAGCGGGATGCCGACGATCGTCGAGAGAACGATCGCGACGGTCATCAGCGCGAGCGTCGTCATCGCGCTCGGCCACATCTGGGAGATCCCGTTCGGGCCGCCGTTCGGGATCTGCAGGACGCCGAACGAGCAGATGACGAGCGCCGAGAAGAGCGCGGTGCGCCACGTGCCGACGATCCAGGCGAAGACGGTGGCCGCGGCGAGGACGCCGACCCATGTCATCCAGTGGAGAAGGTTGACGACGTCGTTCGTGGCGCCGTTGAGGATGTTCCCGAACCCGCTCACGATCGTGTGCAGGAAGAAGTTCGTGCTGTCGTTCTGTGTGACCCAGTTGTTCAGGCCGTCGAACCAGCGCGGGACGCCCAGATACCAGCCGGCCGGGAATCCCGCGTGGATCCCCTCGACGGCGGCGGCGGCGACGCAGAGCGGTATCGCGAGGAGAAGAGGCGGCGCCCACCGCCCGAGGCGCCCGCCGGCGATCCGGGCCGCGACCGGGAGACGCATCGTCGTCGCGGTCGGCGCGGCCACGTTACGCGGGCAGCTCTTCCGGGACCGACGGCTCTTCGCGGCCGGCGAGGACGTGGACGACCATGCGGCGGTCGAGGATGCCGACGAGCTCGCCGCTTCCGTCCACGACGCCGATCGGCCCCTTGGCGCCGAACACGACGGGGAGGAGCTCGCCGAGCCGCTGGTCGTGGCGGACGACCTCGTCCGGCATCTCGCCTCCGTGCGGCTGCGTGGCGAATGCCGCGGTCAGCACCTTCCCGCGAGGGACGTCGCGGACGAACTCGCGCACGTAATCGTCCGCCGGCGCCCCGACGATCTCGGCCGGCGTGCCGACCTGGACGAAGCGGCCGTCTTTCATGATCGCGATCCGGTCGCCGAGCTTCAGCGCCTCGTCGAGGTCGTGCGTGACGAAGATGACCGTCTTCTGCAGGCGCTCCTGCAGGCGCAGCACCTCGTCCTGCATCTCTCGCCGGATCAGCGGGTCGAGCGCGGAGAACGCCTCGTCGAAGATCAGCACCTCCGGGTCGACTGCGAGAGCGCGCGCGAGGCCGACGCGCTGCTGCATGCCGCCGCTCAGCTGGTCGGGATATGAGGCCTCGACGGGTGCGAGGCCGACGACGCCGAGCAGCTCGCGCGCCCGTCGATACCGCGTGTCGCGGTCGATTCCCTGGACCTCGAGGCCGTACGCGACGTTGTCGATCACCCTGCGGTGCGGGAAGAGCCCGAAGTGCTGGAAGACCATCGCGACCTTCGTCCTCCTGAGCTCGCGCAGCTCCTTCGGCTGCGCGCCGAGCACGTCCCTGCCGCAGAGCTCGATCGCTCCCGACGTCGGCTCGATCAGGCGCGTCACGCAGCGTACGAGCGTGGACTTCCCACTGCCGGACAGCCCCATCACCACGAAGACCTCGCCGCGGCGGACATCGAAGGAGATGTCGCGAGCCGCGACGGTGCAGCCCGTCTTCGCCATCAGCTCCGCGCGCGGCAGGTCGACGTCGCCGCTCTCGATCACCTTCGCGGCGTTCGGGCCGAAGACCTTCCAGACGTCGCGGCAGGAGACCTGGGTCTCAGAAGAGGCCAACAGTCCTGCCTTCGTCGTCGATGTCGACGTTCATCGCCGCCGGCGTGCGTCCGTAGCCGGGCATCGTCTGCATGTCGCCGCACAGGGCGACGAGCCATCCGGCGCCCGTGTACGCGCGGATGTCGCGCACGGTCACGGTGAAGCCGGTCGGCGCATTCGCGAGCGTCGGGTCGTGTGAGAGCGAGAGATGGGTCTTCGCCATGCAGATCGGCAGCTTGTCGAAGCCGACGCGCTCGAGCTCCTCGATCTTCTTCCGCGCGGCGGGCTGCAGGAGGATCCCGTCGCCGCCGTACACACGCGTCACGATCGCCTCGATCTTCCGCTCGATCGTGTCGTCGAGCGGGTAGACGGGCGCGTAGCTCGACGGTGCCTCGGTCGCCCGCGCGACGGCCTCCGCGAGCGCGGCCGCGCCCTCGCCGCCGCGCGCGACGGCCTCGTTCGCCTCCGCTGCGAATGCGCCGTTTCCGAGCGCGATCTCGCGGATCTGCTCGATCTCGTCGTCGGAGTCCTGCGGGAAGCGGTTGACCGCGACGACGGCGTTCAGGCCGAACTCGCGGATCGTGTGCAGGTGCCGGATCATGTTCGCCGAGCCGGCGGCGATCGCCTCCGCGCCGCCGTCGGGGTCGCCGCCATGGTGCTTCAGCGCCTTCACCGTGGCGACGAGGACGACCGCGCTCGGCGTCAGGTCGCCGACGCGGCAGACGATGTCCATGAACTTCTCCATGCCCATGTCCGCGCCGAAGCCGGACTCGGTGACGACGATGTCGCCGAGCTTCAGCGCGATCCGGTCGGAGACGAGGGAGTTGTTCCCGTGCGCGATGTTCGCGAACGGCCCGCAGTGGACGAATGCGGGCTGGCCCTCGAGCGTCTGGACGAGGTTCGGCTTGATCGTCTCCTTCAGGAGGACGGTCATCGCCCCGGCTGCCTTCAGCTGCTCGGCCGTCACCGGCTCTCCGTCGTAGGTCGAGCCGACGGTGATCGCGCCGAGCCGGGCGCGCAGGTCGAAAAGGTCGCGGGCGACGGCGACGATCGCCATCACCTCGGAGGCGGCGGTGATGTCCCAGCCCGTCTGACGCGGATAGCCGTTCGCGCGGCCGCCGAGGCCGATCGCGGTGTCGCGGAGCGCGCGGTCGTTGATGTCGACGCAGCGCCGCCACGAGATGGAGAGGGGATCGATGCCGAGCTCGTTGCCGTGCAGCAGGTGCGCCTCGAGCATCGCCGCGAGGAGGTTGTTCGCCGCGCCGATCGCGTGGATGTCGCCGGTGAAGTGGAGGTTCATGTCCTCCATCGGGACGACCTGCGCGTAGCCGGCGCCGGCGGCGCCGCCCTTGATCCCGAACACGGGGCCGAGGGAGGCCTCGCGCAGACAGAGGACCGGCCTGCGGCCGATGGCGCCGAGGCCCTGTGTCAGGGAGACGGACGTCGTCGTCTTCCCCTCGCCGAACTTCGTCGGCGTGATCGCGGTGACGCAGACGAGCTTCGCGTCGGGACGCTCGGCGAGCCGGTCGAGCACGGTCAGCGAGACCTTCGCCTTGTAGCGGCCGTAGAGGTCGACCTCGTCCGGCTCGAGCCCCGCCGCGGCGGCGATCTCCGAGATCGGCCGCAGCGTCGCCTCCTGCGCGATCTCGAGAGAGGAGGGTGTCTTCGTCGCCACCGCCGATCTCCTTTCTACAACAGAAAGACCGGTACCAGGTACCGGGATATCAGTAATATATCTGCTGTGGATCTGGCAGGAGACCGCGCGTACCTCGCGATCCGCGAGCTCATCGTCTCACTCGAGCTCGCTCCGGGCGCGCTCATCCAGGAGCCGGTGCTGATGGAGAGGCTCGGCTTCGGGCGAACCCCCGTCCGCGAGGCGCTCCGCCAGCTCGCGCAGGAGCAGCTCGTCGAGGTCTTCCCGCGCCGCGGCATGTTCGTGACGAACGTCGACGTGCGCGACCTCGCACGCATCTCCGAGGTGCGCGAGGCGCTCGAGCCGGAGGCGGCGCGGCTCGCCGCCGAGCGCGCGACCGAGGAGGAGCGCGACCGGCTCGCCGAGCTGAGCAACTCGATCGAGCGCGGCTCCGACCTGATGGAGCTCGACGAGCAGATCCACCGCGCGATCTACACGGCCGCGCACAACCACCTCCTGGAGAAGACGCTCGGCGAGTACTACGTCCTCGCCCTGCGCATCTGGATGATCGCGCTCGAGCGCGCGGAGGCGCTGGAGAGCGCCGTCGACGCCCATCGCGAGCTGATCGCCGCGATCACGCTCGGGCACGGCGACCGCGCCGCCGACCTCATGCGTGCGCACGTCCGGGACTTCGAGGCGGCGATGCGCCGTGTCCTGGTGGCTGTATGAGCACGATCGTCATCGGCGGCGGCATCGTCGGCAACAGCCTCACCGGCTGGCTCGCCGAGCTCGGCGTCGACGACCTCATCCAGATCGACAAGGGCCCGTTCCCGAACCCGGGCGGCTCGACCGGTCACGCGTCGAACTTCATCTTCCCCGTCGACCATTCGAAGGAGATGACGCAGCTCACCCTCGAGTCGATGCGTCAGTACCGCGACGCGGGGACGCTGCACGAGTGCGGCGGCATCGAGGTCGCGCGGACCGAGGAGCGAATGGAGGAGCTGCGCCGCCGGATGGCATCGGCGAAGTCGTGGGGCATCGACGGGTGCCGGCTCGTCACGCCGGCGGAGATCAGGGAGCTCGTCCCCTACGTGAACGAGGAGATCCTGCTCGGCGGCTTCTACTGCCCCTCGGTCGCCGTCGTCGACTCGCTCCGCTTCGGGACGGTGATGCGCGAGCGCGCGCAGGCGAAGGGCGCGCAGATCCTCGCGAACACCGAGGTGACGGCGATCGACGTCGAGGACGGCCGCGTGCGCCGCGTGCGCACGACGCGCGGCGATTTCGACGCGGACACCGTCGTGATCGCGTGCGGCGTCTGGTCGCCGCGGCTCGCGCGCATGGCGGGCGCGTCCATCCCGCTGACGCCCGCGGTGCACCAGATGATCGACGTCGGCCCCGTGCCGCGCTTTCTCACCTCGAAGACGGCGGTCGACCACCCGATCGTCCGCGACATGGACACGAACATGTACGAGAGGCAGGACGGGCAGGGCCTCGAGGTCGGCTCGTACGCGCACCGCCCGATCCTCCACGAGCCCGACGACATCCCCTCGATCGAGGAGGCCGCGCTCACCCCGACCGAGCTGCCCTTCACGCAGGAGGACTTCGAGCTCCAGCTCGAGCACGCGCTCGAGCTCGTGCCGGAGATCCTCGGTGACGAGTCCGTCGGCATCAAGTACGCGATCAACGGCCTGCTCTCGCTGACGCCGGACGGCCTGCCGATCCTCGGCGAGACGCCGGAGGTGAAGGGCCTGTGGTCGGCCGCCGCCGTCTGGGTGAAGGAAGGCCCCGGCGTCGGCAAGTCGGTGGCCGAGTGGATGGTGCACGGGGAGCCGGAGATCGACCTGCAGTCGTCCGACGTCGCGCGCTTCTATCCCGAGCAGCGCACGCCCGAGCACGTCGCGGCCCGCGCCTCGGAGGGCTTCAACAAGACGTACGGGATCGTCCACCCGGCCGAGCAGTGGGAGTCGAACCGCGGCGTGCGCGTCTCGCCCTTCCACGTGCGGGAGACGGAGCTCGGCGCCGTCTTCTACGAGGCGGCGGCGTGGGAGCGGCCGCACTGGTACGCGTCGAACGCGTTGCTCGTCGAGGAGTACGGCGTCAAGCCGCGCACGCACGAGTGGGAGGCGCGCTGGTGGTCGCCGATCATCAACGCCGAGCACCTGGCGATGCGCGAGCGGGCGGCGATGTTCGACCTGACCGCGTTCTGCGTCTTCGACGTCGTCGGCCCGAACGCGCTCGACGCCGTCCAGCAGGTCGCCGCGCGGCAGATGAACGTCCCGAACGGCCGCGTCGTGTACACCCCGGTGCTCGCGCCCCGCGGCGGCTTCAAGTCCGACCTGACGATCATGCGGATGGAGGACGACCGCTTCCGCGTCGTCACCGGCGGCGCGCACGGCATGGCGGACATGAAGTGGTTCCGCGACCACTGTCCCGACGGCACGCGCATCGAGGACCACACCTCGTCCGTCTGCACCGTCGGCCTGTGGGGCCCGCGCGCGCGCGACATTCTCGCCTCGGTCACCGGAACCGATGTCTCGAACGAGGCGTTTCCGTTCGCGACGTGGCAGGAGCTCGACAACGGCGTGATCGCGTCGCGCATCTCGTACGTCGGCGATCTCGGCTGGGAGCTGTACACGCCGATGGAGCGCGGGCTCGAGCTGTGGGACGCGCTGTGGGAGGCGGGGCGGCCGCACGGCGTCGTGCCCGCGGGCATCGGGGTGTACGGGACGACCGGCCGCCTCGAGAAGGCCTACCGCGCGTTCGGCTTCGAGCTCGACCAGGACTACGACGTCGTCGAGGCCGACATGGCGTGGTGGAAGGTGAAGGACGAGGACTTCGTCGGCAAAGCGGCCCACGTCGCCGCGCGCGAGCGCGACCCGGTCGCGACGCTGTGCACGCTGACGATGGAGGGGAACGAGCGCTTCCCGCTCGGCCGCGAGCCGGTCGTGCGCGCGGACGGATCGCCGATCACGGACGCGAAGGGCCGCCGCTCCTACGTCACCTCCGCGGGCATGGGGCCGTCACTCGGGAAGTACCTCCTCATGGCGTATCTCCCGCCGGATGCGCGCGACGATCTCCACGTGCAGTACATGGAGCGGCTCTACCCCGTCACCGTCGAGGTGGTCGGCTCGCGCGCGCCGTTCGATCCCGACAACGAGCGCATCCGCTCGTGAGGATCCTCGTCTGCGTCAAGCGCGTCCCGATCACGGGCGGGAAGATGGTTCTCGCCGCCGACGGGCAGGCGCTCGAGACGAAGCACCTCGGCTTCACCATCTCGCCGCACGAGGAGTGCGCGGTCGAGGAGGCGGTGCGCATCGGCGGCGAGGTCGTCGTCCTCGCACTCGGGCCGGCGGAGGCGGAGGAGCAGCTGCGCGACCAGATGGCGATCGGCGCCGACCGCGGCATCCTCCTGCGCACGAACGGCGAGGAGTGGGACGCGCAGTCGACCGCGGCTGCGATCGTCGACGCGCTCCGTGCCGAAGAGCCCTTCGACCTCATCCTCTTCGGGAACGAGTCCGCCGACGCGGCCGGCTTCCAGGTCGGCATCCGGGTCGCCCATGCGCTCGGGCTTCCGGTCGTCACCGGCCTGAAGAAGATCGAGGTGCAGGAGGGGCGCGTTCGCTGCGAGCGCGACGTCGGCGGCGCGCGCGACGTGTACGAGGCGCCGCTCCCCGCCGTGCTCACCGTGCTCGAGGGCCTGAACCTGCCGCGCTATCCCTCCGTGCCGGGGCGGTTGCGCGCGAAGTCGAAGCCGCTCGCGGTCGTCGAGCCCGTCCGGCCGGAGCAGCGGCTCGAGAAGCTGCGCCTCGTCGTGCCGGAAGGGCAGGGAAAGCAGGCGGAGATCCTCGAGGGCGCGACACAGGTGGTCGCGGTGATGCAGTCGCTCGGAGTCGCGTGATCGTCTGCTTCGTCGAGGGCGACGAGCTCTCCGCGCAGGCGGTCGGGTTCGCCCGCGCGCTGGGCCCCGTGCGCGCGGTCACCTTCGCCGGCGCCTACCAGCCGGCAGCGTGGGCGGCGGCGCTCGCGGCGCAGGAGGCGGAGGCGATCGTCGCGGCCGGCTCCGACCGCGGCAACGAGCTGCTCGCGCACGTCGCCGCCGTCCTCGACCAGCCCTTCGCCGCCAACGTGGTCGCGCTCGACGGCGACACCGTCATGCGCGTGCGCTGGGGCGGATCGCTGCTCGAGGAGGCGAGGCTGCACGGCGCGCCGAAGCTCCTCACCGTCGCACCGCACACGCAGCCCGCCGTCGAGACCGGTGAGGTGGAGGTGCTCGACGCGCCCGACGACGGCTCGCCGAAGGCGCTCGAACGGGTGGAGGAGTCGTCCGGCGGCGTCTCGCTCCGCGACGCGAAGGTCGTCGTCTCGGGCGGGCGCGGCGTCGGGTCGGCGGAGGGCTTCGGGGTCATCGAGGAGCTCGCCGGCCTGCTCGGCGGCGCGGTCGGCTGCTCGCGCGTCGTCACGAGCGCCGGCTGGCGTCCGCACACAGACCAGGTGGGGCAGACGGGGACGAAGATCTCCGCCGACCTGTACATCGCATGCGGCATCAGCGGCGCGACGCAGCACATCGCGGGCGCGAAGGGCGCGAAGAAGATCCTCGCGATCAACAGCGACCCCGAGGCGCCGATCCTCGCGAGCGCCGACTACGCGGTGATCGGCGACCTGCACGAGGTCGTGCCGGCGATCAGCGCCGAGCTCAGGCGGGTGCGCGGATAGGCGCGATCGGGCTCGCTGCGCTCGTTCTCGTGTGCGGTGGGATCTTCGCCCGGCGCGCGTGGTTCCTCGCTCGGCTCGTGCGCGACGCGAGGCCCTCCGACCGCCCGGGAAGGGAGGCGGAGCGCGTCGCCGCCGAGGCGGAGATCGTCCTCGGCCAGCGCAAGCTCCTGCAGCGGCTCGTGCCGGGGCTGATGCACGCGTTCATCTTCTGGGGCTTCATCGTCCTCTTCCCGACGATCGTGCTCGCGGCGATCGACGTCGCCGGCGGCGGCGATCACACGCCGGGGTGGTACCGCGATCTCGGCGACGCGTTCGCCGTGCTCGTGCTCCTGGGCGTCGCGACGGCGCTCGTCATCCGCAAGGTCGTGCGGCCGGAGCGCTTCGCGGGATCGCATCTCGGCGAGGCGGACTTCATCCTCGCGCTGATCGCCGCGGTCGTCGTCACGCTCCTGCTCTGGCATCACGTGGGCGGCGCGGCGCTCGCGTGGACGCACCTGATCGTGATCGGGGTCTTCCTCGCGTATCTGCCGTACTCGAAGCACCTGCACATCGGCGTCGCGCCGGTGAACGTGTGGATGGCCCGCACGCGGGCGCGAGGGAGGCTGGAGCCGCTGCGCTTCGACCTGCCCGACGACGAGCTCCGCTTCGGCGTCGCGACGATCGCCGACCTGACACGCAAGGAGGTCGTCGACGCGTTCTCGTGCACGGAGTGCGGGCGCTGCCAGGACGCCTGCCCCGCGTACGCGACGGGGAAGGTCCTCTCGCCGAAGCTCGTGATCATGGGCGTGCGCGACCAGCTGTTCGCCCGTAGCACGGAGCCGATCGTCGGCACCGGCGTGCCGGAGGAGATGATCTGGGACTGCGTCACCTGCGGCGCGTGCGTGGAGGCGTGCCCGGTGTCGATCGAGCACATCGACCACATCGTCGACCTGCGGCGCTCGCGGCTGATGGTCGACGCGGCGTTCCCGGCCGAGGCGGAGCCGATGCTGCGCGACGTCGAGCGCGCGTCCAATCCGTGGGGGAAGCCGCAGACCGAGCGCGCGGCGTGGGCCGCCGAGCTCGGCGTGCGCGTGCTGGAGCCGGGCGATCCGGCGCCGGAGTACCTGTACTGGGTCGGGTGCGCCGCGTCCTTCGACGAACGCGCGAGGAAATCGGCGGAGTCGACGGCCAAGCTCCTGCAGAAGGCGGGCGTCGACTTCGCCATCCTCGGGCCGCGCGAGGGGTGCACGGGCGACCCTGCGCGGCGGATGGGGAACGAGTACGTCTTCCAGGCGCAGGCGGAGCAGAACGTGGCGACGCTGAACGGGCAGGGGGTGACGAAGATCGTGGCGAGCTGCCCGCACTGCTTCAACACGCTCGCACACGAGTACGGCGACTTCGGCGGGAGCTACGAGGTGCTGCACCACACGGAGCTCCTCGCGCAGCTCGTCGACGACGGGCGCCTCGTCCCGTCCGGCGGCGCGGGCTCGGTGACCTACCACGACTCCTGTTACCTGGCGCGCCACAACGACGTGCGTGTCGAGCCGCGGAAGCTCCTGAACGTCATCGGGCAGCCGGTGGAGATGAAGCGGTCGGGGAAGAAGACCTTCTGCTGCGGCGCCGGCGGCGCGCACATGTGGATGGAGGAGCGGGGGAGCCAGATCAACGTCGAGCGCGCGCGCGAGGCGGCCGAGACGGGGGCGGAGACGCTCGCGGTCGCGTGCCCCTTCTGCACGGTCATGCTCGACGACGGCGTCCGCGAGGTGGGGGCGGAGCTGCGCGTCGCCGACGTCAGCACGCTCCTCGCCGAAGCGATTGAATGACGGCGTGTTCGCGACGGGCTTCGTCAACCTCTATACGACCGACATCGAGGCGGGCATCGACTTCTACTGCGGCCTGCTCGGCTTCCGGGAGACGTTTCGCACGCCGAAGGAAGGCGTCCCGACCCACGTCGAGTTCGCGCTCGAGGGGTTCAAGCTCGGGCTCGGCACCGTCGAGGCGGCGAAGCGGGTGCACGGCGTCGACGCGGCTCCCGGCACGCCGGCGAGCGTCATCGTCGTCTGGTGCGACGACGTGGACGCCGAGTTCGCGCGCCTGATCGCCGCCGGCGTGCCCGCCGTCCGGGATCCGCACGACACGGGCAACGACAATCGCAACGCGCTCCTCCGCGATCCCGACGGGAACCTGGTCGAGATCGTCGCCAAGGTCCCGTGATCGAGCACCGGTTCAAGGAGGCGAGCGCGACCCTGGGCGAGTCGCCGCTCTGGCCGCTCGCCGCAATCGTCGCCTCGGCCGGCCTCTACGCCGATCTGCCCACCCGCTTCATCGCAGGCCCCGACGCGGGCGCGTTCTCGACCGTGCGCTGGATCGTTCCCGCTCTCACCGGGATCCTCGTCGTCGCCCTCGTCGTGAGCGTGCCCGAGGGCAAGCTCGTACGCACGCTGGACCTCCGCATCGAGCAGGTGCACGTGACGAGGCGCGTGCTCGCGCTCTCGTCGACCGCGGTCGTCACCGCGGCGAACAGCGCTTCGATCATCCTCCTCGTCCACCTGCTCCTGAACGGCGCGCACGTGAACGCCGGCCCGTTGCTGCGCGCGGCGGTGCACATGTGGGTCGTGAACGTTCTCCTCTTCGGCCTCTGGTACTGGCAGCTCGACGGCGGCGGGCCGGTCCGGCGGCCGAAGTGCCTTCCGCACGATCGCGACTTCCTCTTCCCGCAGCAGATGGAGCCGCAGCTGATGGTCGGCGGCTGGGAGCCGAAGTTCATCGACTACCTGTACGTCTCGTTCACGAACGCGGCCGCGTTCAGCCCGACGGACACGATGCCGCTCAGCCGCTGGGCGAAGATGCTCATGCTCGTCCAGTCGGCGATCAGCCTCACGCTCGCCGTCATGGTGGTCGCCCGTGCTGTAAACATTCTGAAGTGAAGTACTCGATCGAGCTCGGCGGCGAGCCCCAGGATCTGACGGTGACGCTCTCGGGCGCGCTCGACGGCGGGAGCCTACGGGCACTCGTGACCGACTTGACGGCCCACCCCGGCTATCGCGCCGGGATGCTCGTCCTCGTCGACCTCTCCGATCTCGACACCTCGAGCATCTCGATGGAGCAGTACGAGAGCGTCAGCGACCTCATCTCGGGCCGCGACCATCGCTTTCCGGCGAAGGCGATCGCGATCGTCGCCCCCGACGCGCGGACGTTCGACGACGCGTTGCAGCACCGTGCATACGTCGGGGGCTCGAAGTCCGGCCGCGAGGTGTTCCGCAGCCGCGAGGCCGCGACCGCGTGGCTCGAGTCGCAGCGGTAGATGCTCGTCGGCTGGGGCCACCTCGATCTCGTCTGCCGCGACCTCGAACGCTCGCTCGCGTTCTATGCGCACGTCCTCGGGCCGCTCGGGCTGAGCGAGCCGTTCCTCGTCGAAGGGGAGCGCGGCGAGCGCATCCACTACCTGCGGTTCCCGACGCCGGGCTCGGGCTCGTTCGGGCTGCGGCAGGCCCTCGACGAGCAGGGGTTCGAGCTGTACGCGCCGGGCCTGCATCACGTCGCGTTCGCGGTCGAGTCGCACGAGGACGTCGACGGCGTGCATGCGCGCGTCCTCGAAGCGGGCGGGGAGGTCCTGCACGCGCCGCGCTTCTGGCCGGAGTACCACCCCGCGTACTACGCGACGTTCTTCCTCGACCCGGACGGCTTCCGGATCGAGGTCGCCGGCTCGCGCGACTCGCGTCTCTAGACCGCAGTCAACCGCGGCTCAGGCTCGGGCCGAGCGCTCCACGACGCGCGCGAGCTTCTCGCGGATCTCGGCCGCGATCGGCTCGAGCCGGTCGTTCCCGACGAGGGAGAGCATGTGCGCTGCGTCGATCGCGGCGACGTGCGTCCGGCCGTCGCGGCGGTAGACGACGACGTTGCAGGGCAGGAGCACGCCCAGCTCCGGCTCCGCCTCGAGCGCCCGGTGGGCGTAGGGCGGGTTGCACGCACCGAGGATGAGGTAGGGCTCTCCCTCGACGCCGAGCTTCTCCTCGAGCGTCGCCTGCACGTCGATGTCGCACAGCACGCCGAAGCCCTCGTTCTTCAGCTCGGCGCGCACGCGCTCGACGGCATCGGTGAAGCCGAGCTCGGTCGTCGTGCTCAGGGTGTAGTCGGTTGCGAGCATTCGCATTCCTCCTCGAGATAGCGGCGGCGAGCCTTCGCCGCCTTCTGCCGGTGTGCAGCTGCCTCCGCGGGCTCGGCGACCGTCTGCGCGACGAGGCGCATGACGTCGTCCTCCCCGACGGCGATCCGGCCGTCGGGGAGGACGAGGGCGGGGATCGTGTCCGATCCGGTGGCGCGCCGAAGCGCGACGCGATCGGGCTTCTCCACCGGGACCTGGTGGATCAGGTAGTCGACGCCGACCTCGGTCAGGCGCTGACGCACCCGCCGCGAGGCGGGGCACCACTCCGTCTGCCACAGCTCGACCATCAGGCGCCGAGGTCGACGAGCGCGCTGAGGCCCTTCAGCTGCCGGCGGAGTGAGCCGCACACGCCCTCGCACAGCGAGAGGACGCCTTCGTCGACGATCCGGTAGTAGACGTGGTTGCCGTCCTTGCGGCGTCCGAGGACGCCGGCGTCGGCGAGCACGGCCAGGTGCTTGGAGACGTTCTGCTGGCTCGCGTCGATCGCCTCGGAGAGCTCGCCGACCGTCGCCTCGCCGTCCCGGAGGTGGTCGAGCAGGCGGATGCGCATCGGCTCCGCGATCGCGCGGAAGCGGCGGGCGATCAGCTCGACCAGGTCGTCGGGGAGCGGGTGCGGGAGCGTCATCGATCCTCTCCTTGCGTATTAAACAAATCAGTTGTATAGTTGTATAGCACAGATGGACACCGACCGCAAGGAGGAACGAGAAATGGATGTGACCACCGATACCTGGGAGCGCGACGTGATCGAGCGCTCGCACGAGCTGCCGGTCGTCGTCGACTTCTGGGCCGCCTGGTGCGGGCCCTGCCGCGCCCTCGGCCCGGCGATCGAAGCGGAGGTGGCCAAGCGGGCGGGACGCCTCGAGCTCGCCAAGCTGGACGTGGATGCCGAGCCGGCGATCGGCGCCCGCTACGGGATCCAGAGCATCCCCACGGTCGCCGTCTTCCGCGACGGCGAGCCCGTCACCGGGTTCGTCGGCGCTCATCCCGCAGCGACGATCGGCCGCTTCCTCGACGAGCAGGTTCTCGCCGCGGCCGCCGACTAGGCGACCGCGGCGCCGGAACCGGCGCGCGCGCTCTCGACGCGCTCGAGCCACGAGGTCGCGCGAAGCGGCGTCAAGAGCCGCTCTGCGTCCTCGAGCAGCGGCTCGGCCTCGCGCCCACGGTCGACGGACGCGAGCCATTCGCTGCGTTCGACGAGCATCCGTGCCACGAAGAACGGAAAGTCGAGCTCGCGCATGATCCCCTCCGCCTCGCTGTAGGCGGCGTCCGCGTCCTCGCCGCGGAGTGCGGTGAGGCGTGCGCGGACGAGCGCGCCGACCCAATTCATCTCCGGCGTCCGGTGACCGGGCGGGAGATCGTCGAGGAGGGACCGGAGCTCGACGAGCTTCGTCTCGTTCCCTAATCGGGCGGCGGCGTCGGCGGCGGTGTCGATCACCGCCGCGAAGTAGTTGATGCCGATCGTCGCGGCATCGACGAGCGACTCCTCCGCACGGGGGAGGGCGTCTGCCGGCTTCCCTTCGGCGAGGAGGATCTCCGCGTCGAACGCCGCGGCGAACGCGCGAGCCTGGGTCTGATCCTCCCAGCCTTCCGGCCGCCCGGCCATCTCCTTCTCCCATTCTTCGCGCGCCACGGCGACCTCTCCGCGCGCGATGCGGATCGGAGCGAGTGAGCTCGCATGCGGCGAATCCGAGGCGAGCCCCTCGACCTCCGCGCGATCCCAGTCCCCGATGTAGTAGCAGCCCCAGGAGAGGCCGATGCGTGCGCGCAGCTCGTTCTGTCGATCGCCGACGCGCAGCGCAAGCTCGAGCATCTGCTCGTTCAGCTCATGCCCGCCGCGGGCGTCGCCACGAAGCGCGAAGTCGATGATGAGGTTGTTGAACGCGCGGAGCGCAACGCTGTTGAGGTCGTTTGCCAGGGCGACGTCGAGCGCGTGTCGTGTGAGCAGGTGCGACTCTCGCTTGCGCCCGTGCCAGTTGAGGACGATCCCCCTTGTGATGAGACCATTCGCGAACGTGTCGGGTAGGTCGAGCGCCTCGGCCAGGTCGAGCGAGCGCTCGATCAGCGGTGTCGCCTCTTCGTGCCGGCCGACGAGCGTCAGGTACCGCGACAGCTCCGCGATCGCGTAGGCGAGGTCAGCGTCCTCGACGCCCGCCGAGAGGACCTCGACTGCCTTCTCGAGCGCCTCGAACGCCTGCGGAATCAGGTCCTCGTTCCAGAGGACGGGGCCGAGACGCGAGCGCAGCCGCGCGGCCCCGCGAGCATCGCCGGCGGCCTCGGCGAGCGCGATCGCGCGCTCGAGGTGCGCGTGCGCATCCGGGAGGCGCGCCGCAAGATGCGCAGCGCGTCCGGCTCGCTCGCGCAGCTCGGCGTCCTCGCCGAGCGCGAGCGCCTGCTCGTAGTAACGGAGCGCATCGGTTGAGGCGGCGAGCGCGCCTGCGCGCTCTCCCGCGTGGACGAGGGCGAGCCGGGCGTGCTCGCGGATCTGCTGTGCGTCCTCCGCCTCGGGGTCGGCGTCGTAGGCCGAGAGAAGGTGCGAAGCGACGACCTCGACCGTCTCGTCGCCCGTCGCCCTCAGATACTCCGCGGCGGCGAGATGGCGCGCCTTCCGCTCCTGCCGCGCGAGAGTCTCGTAGGCGACCTGGCGCAGCAGATCCTGGAGGAAGCCGTACTGGCCGAGCTCCGGCGAGCGCGGATCGTTCTGCAGTCCGAGGATCTCGCGCTTGACGAGAAACGCGAGCAGCGGCTCGAGCTCTGCCTCGCTGCGCCCGCTGACGTCGGCGAGTCCCGCCTTCGTGAACGTCTTTCCGAGGACCGCGGCATCTTGCAGCGCGCGGCGCTCGTCCGCGCCCAGGCCGTCGAGGCGCGCGGCCGCGAGCGCGTGCAGCGTCTCCGGCACGGCGAGCTCGCCGAGCTCGCCGGCGGGAACGTAGACGTCGCCCTCGCGGCTCAGGAGCCCCTTGTCGAGCAGCATGCGCACGGTCTCGACGGCGTAGAGCGGGACGCCCTCGGCGCGCGCGAGGATGCGATCGCGTGCGTCGTCCGGCAGTCCCGGCACGAGCCCTTCGAGCAGCTGTGCGATCGCGTCGTCGCTCAGCGGCTCGAGCGCGAGCGTCGTCGTGTTGCGCGACGACGGCCAGTCGGGATGGCGGTCGTGCACGTCCGGGCGGGCGAGCGCGACGACATAGATCCGGTGGTTGCGCGACCACTCGAGCAGGTACTCGACGAACTCGAGCAGCGCCGCGTCCGCCCACTGGACGTCCTCGAACACGAGCACGACCGGAGCGCTCTCCGACAGCCGCTCGAAGAAGAGGCGCCACGCGCCGAAGAGGTCTTCCTTCTCCCGCGGCTGCCGTTCGTCCTCGAGCCCGAGGAGGTGCGCGAGGCGTGGCTCGATCCACTGGCGCTCCTCGTCGTCGAGGACCAGCTCGGTGAGCGCGGTGGTGAGCTTCGTGCGCGCGGTGGCTGCGTCCTCGCCCTCGGCGATGCGGAAGCGTTCGCGCGCCATCTCCGCGAGCGCCCAGTAGGTGACGCCGTCGCCGTAGGAGAGGCAGCGGCCGCGGTGCCAGTATGCGAGCTCGGTGAGGCCGTCGAGGTACTTGAAGAGCTCCCACGCGAGGCGCGACTTGCCGATGCCGGCGATGCCGAGGACCGAGACGAGATGCGACCGGCCCTGCTCGGCCGACGAGTGGTAGAGCTCCTTCACGAGGCGGAGCTCGCGGTCACGGCCGACGAACGGCGGCTCGAGGCCCTCCGAACGGCGGCGCCCGCCGACGCCGGCGGTGACGCGCAACGCGCGCCACAGCGGGATCCGCTCCGACTTGCCCTTGAGCTCGAACGCGCCCGCGTCCTCGTACACGACGGCGGCCTCGCTCGCGCGCCGCGTCGACTCGCCGACGAGCACGGTTCCCGGCGCGGCTGCCGACTGCACGCGCGAGGCGGTGTTGACGAGGTCACCGGCGACGAGCCCCTGGCCGGTGGCGCCGAGCGTGACGGCGGCCTCGCCCGTGAGGATGCCCGCGCGCGCCCGGAGCCCGGCGTCGAGAGCGGCGACGGCCTCGACGAGATCGAGCGCGGCGCGGACCGCGCGTTCGGCGTCGTCCTCGCGCGCCGTCGGCGCTCCCCAGACGGCCATGACCGCGTCGCCGATGAACTTCTCCACGATGCCGCCGTAGCGGCCGATGACGAGGCGCGCGGTGTCGAAGTAGCTCGTCAGGAGGCCGCGGACGTCCTCGGCGTCGCGCGACTCGGACAGCGGCGTGAAGCCGACCAGGTCGGCGAAGAGAATGGTGACGACGCGCCGCTCGACGTCGGGTGTGGCCGCCGCGGGCTCGGCCGCGACGAGCGACGTCCCGCACTCGCCGCAGAAGCGCTGCCCGGGCCGGTACGGGGCGCCGCAGGCGGGGCAGGCGGCCGCGAGCGAGGCGCCGCAGCTCGTGCAGTACTTCTGTCCTTCGCGGTTGGCGGCTCCGCAGCTCGTGCAATCGGTCACGAGCGGAGCCTAGAACCTCGCGAATATCTCCGCTACCCGGCGCGTTTACTCGTGGCGTGATCGAGCGGCTCGTCCACGGGAGGCGGCACTACGCCTGGCTGATCGTCGCCGTCACGTTCGTCACGCTCATCACGACGGCCGGGTTCCGGGCGACGCCGGGCGTCCTCATCGTCCCGCTGCAGCACGAGTACGGCTGGTCGCGCGGGACGATCTCGATCGCGGTCTCGCTCGGCCTGCTCATGTTCGGGCTGACGGCGCCGTTCTCTGCGGCGCTGATGGACCGCTTCGGCGTGCGGCGCGTGATGCTCGTCGCTCTCGTCGTGATCGCGGCGGGCGCGTCGTCGACCTCGTTGATGACGGCGCCGTGGCAGCTCGACCTGCTGTGGGGGATCGTCGTCGGGAGCGCGACCGGGGCCGTGTCGGTGCCGCTCGCGGCAACGGTGGCGACGCGGTGGTTCGTCGAGCGGCGCGGGCTCGCGACCGGGATCCTGACGGCGTCGAACGCGAGCGGGCAGATGGTGTTCCTGCCCGTGCTCGCGCTCCTCGCGACCGACTACGGGTGGCGGTGGGCGGTGTACGCCGTGTCGGGTGTCGCCTTGCTCGTCGTGTTCCCGATCGTCGCCTTCTTCGTCCGCGACCGGCCGCAGTCGGTCGGGCTGCAGCCGTACGGCGCGACGGAGGAGGTGGCGGTGCCGCCGCGGCCGGCGCGTCCGTTCCGCACCGCGCTCGAGGGGCTCGCGATCGGGTCGAGGTCGGGCCAGTTCTGGCTCCTCGTCGTCACGTTCTTCATCTGCGGGCTCTCGACGAACGGGCTCGTCGGTACGCATCTCATCTCGGCCGGCATCGACCACGGGATGACGGCGGTCGCCGGCGCGTCGCTGCTGGCGCTGATGGGCGTGTTCGACATCGTCGGGACGACGGTGTCGGGCTGGCTCACCGACCGCGCCGATCCGCGGAAGCTCCTGGCGTGGTACTACGGCCTGCGCGGGCTGGCGGTGATCGCGCTGCCGTACGCGTTCGGGTCGACGGCCGCGCTCATCGCGTTCGCCGTCTTCTACGGGCTCGACTGGGTGGCGACGGTGCCGCCGACGGTCGCGCTCACGGCCGACAACTTCGGCCCGCAGCGCGCGGGCGTCGTCTTCGCGTGGGTGTACGCGTCCCACCAGCTCGGGGCCGCGACGGCGGCCTGGATGGGCGGCGCGACGCGCGGGTGGTTCGGGAGCTACACGTTCGCGTTCGTGGCGGCGGGGGTCTGCTGCTTGTTTGCGAGCGGGCTGAGCCTCCGGATCAAGCGGCCGGTGCTCGTTCCGCAGATGGAGATCGAGCCGCTAACGGCGTGAAACCCTGGCCGGGCCCCGGCCCATGGCGCAGACGAGACGCCGAATCGGCTGAATCCCGCACCGCGTATCGGGACTTTCCCCCTACGACGGCGGGCGCAGGCGTGTCAGCGTTAGGAGGTGGCCGAGGTGATGATCGAGGTCGACGGGGTGGTCAAGCGCTTCGGCTCGACGCGCGCGCTCGACAACGTCACGCTCCGCGGTGACCGAGGCCGCGTGCTGGCGCTCCTCGGGCCGAACGGGGCGGGCAAGACCACGCTCATCCGAATCCTCACCACGCTTCTGAAGCCCGATGCGGGCTGCGCACGCATCGGAGGCCTCGACGTCGCCGAGGACGCAGGACGGCTACGGTCGTTGATCGGCTTCGCCGGCCAGTACGCGGCGGTCGACGAGCTGCTGACCGGCCGCGAGAACCTCGAGCTGATCGGCCTCTGGTATCACCTCGACAAAGCCGAGTATCGCCGACGCGCAACGGACGTCCTGGAGCGCTTCACGCTCACGGAGGCGGCCGACCGGCTGGTGAAGACATATTCGGGCGGGATGCGACGGCGACTCGACATCGGCGCCGCGCTCATTGCGAGACCGCAGGTGCTGTTTCTCGACGAGCCGACGACTGGTCTCGACCCGCGGACACGAAACGACGTCTGGGAGTTCATCGAAGAGCTCGTGGGCGAGGGGACGACGGTGATGCTCACGACGCAATACATGGACGAGGCCGAGCGACTGGCGCACGAGATCGTCGTACTCGACTCCGGCGCCGTGATCGCGCACGGGACGGTCGCAGGGCTCAAGGACCGGCTCGGCGGCGACCGGCTCGAGGCGCGCGTTCGCGAAGCGGCCGTCCTCGGCCGAGCAGCCGCGGTCCTCGGTGAGCTCGCAGGGACCACGCCGCACGTCGACCCCGATCGACAACTCGTGAGCGTGCCGACCAAGACCGGGACGGCGTTCCTCCTAACCGCAGCCCGCCGCTTCGAGGAGGAGCACATCAGCCTCGACGACCTCGGCATCAGGCGCCCGTCGCTCGACGATGTCTTTCTCGCACTCACCGGTGCACGTGCAACCGACCGGGAAGGAACGCCGTGAGCTTCCTCGTGCGCGACACGATCGGCGTGGCCAAGCGCAACCTCCTGCGCATCGTCCGCACCCCGATCATGCTCATCGTCACCGCCGTACAACCGGCTCTCCTGCTGTTGCTCTTCCGCTATGTGCTCGGAGGCGCGATCACGATCCCCGGCGAAAGCTACGTCGACTACCTCGTTCCCGCCGTCTTCGTCGAGGCAGTCCTGATCGGAGGGATGACGACCTCGATCGGGCTGGCCGAAGATCTCAAGTCGGGAATCATCGACCGGTTCCGCAGCCTGCCGATGGCCCGGCCTGCCGTGCTCGCCGGGCGGACTCTCGCAGACCTCAGTCGCAGCGTGCTCTCGCTCGCGATCATGGTGGGACTCGGAATCGCCGTCGGATTCCGCTTCCACGCCGGCATCGGCGCGATCGTCGGCGGCCTGCTCCTCATCCTCGGGTTCGGCTATGCCTTCTCCTGGATGTACATCACCATCGGCCTCGCGACCAAAGACCCGGAGAGCGCGCAAATCGCCGGCATCCTCCCGTTCTTCGTCCTCATGTTCGCGAGCAACGCCATCGTCCCGGTCGCAACGATGCCGCACTGGCTCCGAGGCTTCGCGCGAAACCAACCACTCAGCGTCACCGTCTCCGCCGCCCGCGCACTCCTCGAAGGCGCACCCGCCACCCACTGGCTCTGGCAGGCCCTCGCCTGGAGCGCAGCCATCCTCCTCGTCTTCCTCGCCCTCGCTCTCGGCCTCTACCGCAACGCCATCGAGTAGAGACCCCTGCGCGCGACGGCGGGTCGTTGACGCGTACCGCGCGCCGGGTACAATTCATGGAACAGCAGTTCCATGATCTGAGATGGCGACCGAGACAGGCACCCAGGCGATCGAGCGCGCGGCGCAGCTCCTTGTGCGCGTCGTCGAGTCGGCCGAGGCGCCGTCGATCGGCGAGCTGTCCGAAGGCTCCGGCCTCCCGAAGAGCACGACCTCCCGTCTCGTCTCGGCGCTCGAGCGCCAGGGCCTCGTCCAGCGGCTCGGCGCACGCGGGCGCCTCCGGCCCGGGCCCGTCCTCCTTCGCTACGCCTCCCGCGACACGAGCCAGACGCTCGTCGAGCTCGCCGACCCTTCGCTTCGCCGTCTCGCCGACGTCTCCGGCGAGACGATCAACCTCGCCGTCCCCGGCCCCGGCGGCGTCGAGCATCTCGCCCAGGAGGACACGGCGCACTTCGTCGGCGTCACCGACTGGGTCGGCCGCCGCGTCCCCTTCGAGCTCGCCGCGAACGGCAAGTGCTTCCTCACCTTCGGCGGCGCCGGCTGCCCGCAATCGCCGGAGATCCGCGCGCGCGGCTACGCCACCTCGATCGACGAGCTCGAGGTCGGGCTCACAGCGATGGCGGCGCCCGTCCTCGGCGGAAACGGGGTCGCGGTCGCCGCGCTCTCGATCTCCGGCCCGACCACGCGCCTGCGACCGCGGATCGAAGAGCTCGCCCCGCTCCTCAAGACCGAAGCGCAGTCCCTCTCACTCCAACTGCGAGGTGCCGCATGACCCACGACGAGATCCTCCAGGGCCTCTACGACAACACCCTCGTCGGCAACGCGCCCGAGGTGAAAGACCTCACGAACGCCGGCCTCGCCGACGGCCTCGACCCGGAGAAGATGCTCTACGACGCGCTCATCCCCTCGCTCGAGGAGGTGGGCGCGCGCTTCGAGCGCGGCGACTTCTTCGTCCCCGAGATGCTCATCGCGGCACGCGCGATGCAGGGCGCGCTCGACATCCTCCGCCCGCTGCTCGCGGAGACGGGCGCGCAGCAGATCGGCACCTACGTCATGGGCACCGTCAAGGGCGACGTCCACGACATCGGCAAGAACCTCGTCAACATCATGCTCGAGGGCGCCGGCTTCACCGTCTACGACCTCGGCGTCAACGTCGCGCCCGAAGTGTTCGTGGAGCAGGTCCAGGAGCACAAGCCCGACATCGTCGGCTTCTCCGCGTTCCTCACGACCAC
>JAGWRZ010000161.1 GCA_028876365.1 Acidobacteriota bacterium
CCTCGGCGTTGATGATCTTCGCCCGGCGCTCGCGCTCCGCCTCCGCTTGCCGCGCCATCGCGCGCTGCATGCCACTGGGGATCTCGACGTCCTTCACCTCGACGATCGAGACCTTGATCCCCCACGGCCCCGTCGCCTCGTCGATGATCTCCTGGAGGATCGCGTTGATCTTCTCGCGCTCCGACAGGAGCTCGTCGAGCACGTGCTGTCCGAGCACGGATCGCAGCGTCGTCTGCGCGATCTGGGAGGTCGCGACCATGAAGTTCTCCACCTGCACGATCGCGCTCTTCGGGTCGACGATGCGGAAGTACGCGACCGCGTTCACGCGTACCGGCACGTTGTCCTTCGTGATGACTTCCTGCGGTGGGATGTTGAGCGTGATCGTGCGGAGGTCGACCTTCACGAGCTGGTCGACGAAGGGAATCTTCCAGACGACGCCTGGCCCGCGGGGCGGATCGAGCAGCCGCCCGAGGCGGAACATGACGCCCCGCTCGTACTCCCGGAATATGCGGACGAAGCCCAGCACGCGAGGATTCTCCTATCTCTTTACGGTCAATTCCAGCCCCTGGACTGCCTCGACCTCGACCTGCTCGCCGGGGACGAGGGCCGAGCCGTCGCCGGCCCGCGCTCTCCAGAGCTCGCCGTCGACGAACACCTGGGCCGGCGTGCGTACCTCCGCGGTCTTGCCGACGATCGTCTGCGGGCCGACCTTTACCGGCTGCCTGCGCGCCGCGAATCCCTTGCCGAGCGCGAACGCCCAGAAGGCGGCGATGGCGCTGCCGGCGCCGACGATCAGCCACGTATCCACGTGATACGGCGCGGGCTGGTTCTGGTAGAGCAGGGCGAGGCCGAACGCGAGCGCGATGAGGCCGCCCACCGTCAGGGCCCCGTGCGTCATCGCGTGCAGGTCGACGACGAGAAGCGCGACCCCGAGCAGGACGAGAGCGACACCGCCCCAGCTCGGGTTGAGCACGGAGAAGCCGTACAGGGCGATGACGAGGCAGACGGCCCCGAGGGCGCCGGGCAGGACGATCCCCGGGTGGAGGACCTCGAAGATCAGGCCGACGATGCCGGCGAGGAAGAAGATCGAGATGAGGTTCGGATCGATGATCGTGTTGAGGAAGCGCGTCACGAATCCCGGTTTGACCGTGTCGACGTGCGCGCCGGCGAGATGCAACGTGAACGGGCGGGTCGCGTCCTTCGTGCGGTAGCCGTTCAGGCGATCGAGGAGCGCCGGCAGCGTCGGGGCGATCATGTCGATGACGTGCATCGCCAGCGCCTGCGACGCGGTCAGGTTGGACGCGACCCGCACCGCCTGCGCCGGCCACCGTGTGTTCCGGTGATGCGACTCCGCGAGTGCCGTCAGCGAGGCGACAGAGTCGTTGATCACCTTGCGTCGCAGGTCGGAGCCGAGGTTCGCGCCGCTCGAGTCGATCGGCGTCGAGGAGCCGATGTTCGTCGTCGGCGCCATCGCGAGGACGTCGGCAGCCTGGGCGAGCCACACTCCGGCCGACGCGGCGCGCGACCCGTTCGGCGAGACGTACACGATCACCGGGACCTTCAGGTTCAGCTCGGCGTCGTAGATCGCCTTCATCGACGTCGAGAGGCCGCCGGGCGTGTCGAGGAGGATGACCGCCGCGTCGTAGTGCTGCGAGGCGGCGCGCGAGAGCTCGTGCGTCAGGTAGTCCTGCGTGACCGGGTTGATCTCGAGATCCGGCCCGAACTGGATCGCGAGCACTCTCGGGGCGGCGTGAGCGGCTCCTGTGAAGATCAGTGCTGCGAGCGCGACGACGAGGGCGCGCATGACGACATCAGGATACGCCGGACCAGGCGTCGTACCGGCGCTCGAGCTCGGCGAGGATCGCTGCGAGGAGCGGCGCGCGGCCGAGCTCCTGGCCGAGCTCGACGAAGAGCGACGTCGGCGGCTTCACCGCATCGGACGGCAGCTCGGCCGCACGCTGGTTGACGTTGACGCCGATCCCGAGGACGACCCGGCCGGCGGTCGCCTCGGGCAGCACGCCCGCGACCTTCCGCCCGCCGATCATCACGTCGTTCGGCGGCGAGACGCTCGCGCCCGCGCCGACGGCGGCCGCGACCGCCTCGCCGGCGACGAGCGAGAGCTCGGGCCAGCGCGCCATCTCCGGCGTGGGGCGGAGCATGAGCGAGAAGAGCAGGGCCCGTCCCGGCTCGTCCGTCCAGGTACGGCCGAGGCGCCCGCGGCCCTCGGTCTGGTGATCGGCCGCCACCGTCGCCCCCTCGGGCGCGTCCTCGGCGATCTCGCGTTGGGTCGATCCGGTCTCCGCGAGGAAGCGGTACGGCCTTCCCAGCCGGCCTCGTACCAACGGAAGGACGAGCTCGGGGGAGAGATCCTGCACGCGCAACTAGACTAACCGCGCTGTGAAGGCCATTCGGCAGCCGCTGCGCGCGCAGGCCCTGCCCGTCTACGAGAAGCTCAGCGACCCGATCCTCGTCACGCGGGCGAAGGACGGCGACACGCTCGCGCTCGAGGCGCTCCTCGCGCGCCATGCCCCGCGCGTCGAGCGCCTGGCGCGTCATCTGCTGCGCGATCCCGAGGACGCGCGCGACGCCGCGCAGGAGGCGCTGGCGAAGGTTTGCATCCGCCTGCCGCAGTTCCGCGGCGACGCCCAGTTCTCCACGTGGCTCCACCGGCTCGTCGTCAACACCTGCCGCGACGCCGCGGAGCGGCGGAAGTCGCGTGTGCACGAGCCGCTGGACGACGAGCTCAGCGCCGGGCCGGCCGCGGATCCGGTGCGCGAGGCCGGCATGTCGGAGCTGCGGCGGGAGCTGTGCGACTCGCTCGCGGGCATCTCCCCGCGCGAGGCCCAGGTGATCGTGCTGAAGGACGCGATGGGCTACTCGTTCGAGGAGATCGCCGAGGCGGCGGGGATGCCGGTGGGGACGGCGAAGTGTCACGCGCACCGCGGCCGCGCACGGCTTCGGCGGAAGCTCGAGGAACAGAAGCTGGAAGACGTCGCGTGACCGTTCCGGTCGCGCCGTTCGGCCGGGACGTGATCGAGTCGCTGATCCCGCACCGGCCGCCCTTCCTGCTCGTCGACGAGATCGTCGAGCTCGACCCGGGCAAGCGGGTCGTCGGCCGGCGGCGGATCCGCGCCGACGACTGGTGGTTTCCCGGCCACTTCCCGGGCCGGCCGGTGATGCCGGGGGTGCTCACGATCGAGGCGATCGCGCAGGCGGGCGCCGTCGCCGTCCTCGCCGACGAGGCGAACCGCGGCAAGATCCCGTTTTTCGCGGGCATCGACAGCTGCCGCTTCAAGCGCGTCGTCGAGCCCGGGGAGCTGCTGACGCTCGAGTGCGAGTTCGTCCGGGTGCGCGGGCCGATCGCGAAGGGCGAAGGGCGTGCGAGCGTCGACGGCGAGCTCGCGGCCGAGGCGCTTCTGACAGTCTTCGTCGGCGAATGATCGGACGTGCGACAGCGGGGCTCGAGGTCTCCATCACCGGCCTCGGATGCAAGGTGCCCGAGCGGGTGATGACAAACGACGAGCTCTCGCAGTTCGTCGACACCTCCGACGAGTGGATCCGGGAGCGCACCGGGATCCGCGAGCGCCGGATCGCGTCACAGGAGGAGGCGCTCTCCGACCTCGCCCTGCCGGCGGCGAGAGCTGCGCTCGCGCAGGCGGGGGTGGAGGGGGCGGAGATCGACCTGATCATCGTCGCGACGGTCACGCCCGACATGGCGTTCCCGTCGACGGCGGCCATCGTCGCCGACGCCCTCGGCGCGACCGATGCGGCGGCGTACGACCTCTCCGCGGGTTGCACCGGCTTCATGTACGCGCTCGCGCAGGGCTACGGGATGCTCGCGGGCGGCCTCGCCCGGCGCGCGCTCGTCATCGGCGGCGACGTCCTGTCGCGCCTCTTCGACTGGACCGATCGGTCCACCCTCGTGCTGTTCGGGGACGGCGCGGGCGCCGTCGTGCTCGAGGCCGTGCCGCAGCAGGGGTTCATCGGCTTCGAGCTCGGGGCCGACGGCGCCGGGGGCGAGAGCCTCTGGCTGCCGGGCAGCGGGTCGCGGATCTTCGACGAGGCGGACCGGCATATCAAGATGAACGGCCGGGAAGTGTTCAAATTCGCGACGAGGATCCTCGTCCAGTCGGCCGAGGACGTCCTCGCCAAGTGCGAGCTCACGATCGACGACGTGGATCTCTACATCCCACACCAGGCGAACGTCCGGATCATCGACCACGCAACCCGGAAGCTGGGTGTGCCGTCTGACCGGGTTGTGATCAATGTAGACCGGTATGGCAACACCTCCTCGGGCTCCATCCCCCTCGCCCTCGCGGACGCGCTCGCGGACGACCGCCTTCGGCCGGGGATGGTCGTGCTGATGACCGGGATGGGCGCAGGCCTCACCTGGGGCAGCGCCATCATGCGCTGGACGATGGACGGGGCGGCGGCGTGAAGGTCGCCTTCTGCTTCCCCGGGCAGGGCTCGGTCGAGCCGGGAATGGGCCGCGACATCGCCGAGGCGGTGGCGGAGGCGCGCGCGGTGTACGCGCGCGGCAGCGGAGCCGCCAAGCTCGACCTCGAGCGTCTCTGTTTCCACGGCGACGCCGCCGAGCTGCTCGACACCGCGGTGCAGCAGCCCGCGCTCGTCGCCACGTCGCTCGCCGTCCTCGCCGCGATCCGCGCGCGCGGGATCGAGCCGGACTACGTCATCGGCCACTCCGTCGGGGAGTTCGCGGCGCTCGCCGCGTCCGGGTCGATGACCGACGAGGAGGCGATCGGCCTCGTGCGCGAGCGCGGCATCGCCATGGCGGAGGCGGCCGCGCGCCATCCGGGGTCCATGGCGGCGATCCTCGGCCTCGAGGACGAGGTCGTCGAGACGCTCTGCAGGAAGATCCTCGGCGTCTGGCCGGCGAACTACAACTGCCCGGGGCAGATCGTCGTGTCGGGCGAGAACGACGCGGTGGACGAGTGCTGCGAGCGCGCGCAGGAGGCGGGCGCCCGCCGCGCGGTCAAGCTGAAGGTGTCGGGCGCGTTCCACTCGCCGCTCGTCGCGCGCGCGGCCGACCGGCTGCGACCGGCGATCGAGCGCGTGCGCTTCCAGGAGCCGACCGCGCCCTTCATGTCCACCGTGACCGCGCGCATGGAGTCGGCGCAGCGCATCGGCCCCCTGCTCGTCGACCAGCTCACGGCCCCGGTCCGCTTCACGCAGGCGGCGAGCGAGCTCATGCGCGAAGGCGTGCGGACCTTCGTCGAGGTCGGCCCCGGCAACGTGCTCTCCGGCCTCGTCAAGCGCATCGACAGAAGCGTCAAGGCGGTGTCGGTGAACAGCCTCGCCGCGCTCGATGAGCTGCACGAGGTCCTCGCAGCGGAATCGTGAGCTTCGCCTCACTCGCAGGAAGGAACGCTCTCGTCACGGGCGCGTCCCGCGGCATCGGCCGTGCGATCGCCGTCTCGCTCGCCGAGGCTGGAGCCTCGGTCGTGGTCGGGTACCGCGCCGGGAGGGACGAGGCCGAGGAGCTCGCCTCCGAGATCGGCGGCCGCGCCGTTCAGGCCGACGTCTCCAGCCCGGAGGACGCGGCGCGCCTCGTCGCCGAGGCGGGCGACCTCGACATTCTCGTCAACAACGCGGGGCTGACGCGGGACGGGCTCCTCGCCCGAATGTCCGACGACGACTGGCGCAGCGTGATCGAGACGAATCTCTCGTCGGTCTTCTACACCTGCCGCGCGGTGACCCGGCCGATGATGAAGAAGCGCGCGGGAGCCATCGTCAACGTGTCGTCCATCGTCGGTGTGCACGGCAACTGGGGGCAGACGAACTACGCCGCCTCGAAGGCGGGAATCATCGGCTTCACGAAGTCGCTCGCACGTGAGCTCGGCAGCCGCAACGTCCGGGCGAACGTCGTCGCGCCGGGGTACATCACGACGCGGTTGACCGACGTCCTGCCGGACGAGGCGACCGCCGCGATGATCCAGGCGACCCCACTGGGGCGGCCCGGCGTGCCGGAGGACGTTGCGGGCGCGGTACGCTTCCTCTGCTCCGACGAGGCCTCGTTCATCACGGGCGAAGTGATCCTCGTCGACGGCGGAATGGGAATGTGAGCAGCGACAACGGTTCACTCAACGGGCGCAGGCGCGTCGTCATCACGGGCCTCGGAGCTCTGACCCCGCTCGGGAACGACGTGCGGTCGACCTGGGACGCGCTCATCCGCGGCGAGTCCGGAGCAGGGCCGATCACGCAGTTCGACGCGGGCGCGTTCCCGGTCACGTTCGCGTGCGAGGTGAAGGACTTCAATCCGTCCGACTGGATCGATCACAAGCAGGCGCGCCGCATGGACCGGTTCGCGCAGCTGATCGTCGCCGCCGCGCGCCAGGCCGAGCAGGACTCGGGCATCGACGTCGCCCGCGAAGCCGACCGGATAGGCGCCGCCATCGCCACCGGCATCGGCGGGCTGAAGTCGTACCAGGACTGCTACGACACGCTTCGCGACCGCGGGCCCGATCGCGTCAATCCGTTCGCGATCCCCGCCATCATCCCGAACATGGGCGCAGGCTGGGTGTCGATGGAGCTCGGGACGAAGGGGCCGCTCGCGTCGCAGTGCACGGCGTGCGCCGCGTCGAACATGTCGATCGGCGACGGGACGGATGCGATTCGCCTCGGCCGAGCCGACGTCATGTTCTGCGGCGGCACGGAGGCTGCGATCAACAAGGTCGGCATCGCCGGGTTCGGCGCGATGCGCGCGCTCTCCCGCCGCAACGACGATCCCGCGCACGCGTCGCGCCCGTTCGACGCGCGGCGCGACGGCTTCGTCATGGGGGAGGCCGGGGCGGTCCTCGTGCTCGAGGAGCTCGAGCACGCGAAGGCGCGCGGCGCGAAGATCTACGCCGAGATCGGCGGGTACGGCGTGTCCGCGGACGCGAGCCACATCACCGAGCCCGACCCGACCGGGGTCAACCCGGCGCGGGCGCTGAAGATGGCGATGGCCGACGCCGGGGTCACCGCGGACCAGGTCGACTACGTCAACGCCCACGCGACCTCGACGCCGATCGGAGACTCGAGCGAGACGCGCGTCATCAAGCTCGCGCTGGGCGAGGAGGACGCGCGCCGCATCGCCATCTCGGGGACGAAGGGCGCGACCGGCCACTGCCTCGGCGGCGCCGGCGCGGTGGAGGCGCTGTTCACGACTCTCGCGGTGCACGAGGGCGTGCTTCCGCCGACGATCAACTACGAGTACGAGGATCCCGAGTGCGATCTCGACTACGTGCCGAACGAGGCGCGCAGGGCGCCGGTCGACGTCGCGATCAACAACTCCTTCGGCTTCGGCGGCCACAATGCGTGCGTCGTCATCCGCAAGCACCAGTAGCGTCTTTGCGGTTGGACGAGCTCGTGGTGGTGCGCCGCTCGCGGCGCGCGAGGCGCTGGACGATCGACCTGCCGTGGGGTGAGCCCGCGCGTCTCACCGTTCCCGCGGCGATGCCCGATGTCGAGATCGACCGCGTGCTCCGTGCGCATCGCGACTGGATCGCGGAGGAGCGCGCGCGCCAGCGTCCCCGGCTCGGTCTCGACCGGCGCTCCGTCTCCGAGCTCGAAGGCCGCCGTGCGGCGCGTGAGCTCGTGCACATGCTCGTCGAGGAGGAGGCGCTCGCGCTCGGGGTCGAGGTGAATCGCATCCAGATCCGGGACCAGCGCACACGCTGGGGGTCGTGCTCGCCGAACGGCAACCTCTCCTTCAACTGGCGCCTCGTGCTCGCGCCGTTCGACGTGCTCGACTACGTCGTCGTGCACGAGGTCTGCCACCTGCGCGAGGCGAACCACTCGCGCCGGTTCTGGCGCCTCGTCGAGAGCCGGCGGCCGAGCTGGCGCGACCAGCGCGACTGGCTCGCCCGGCACGGCCCCGAGCTCCTCGCCTTCAGGCCGGCGGCGTAGCGCGGAGGTACGTGTCGCTGCCGTCGAGCCAGTCCTGGCGCGGCGGGTTGAAGACGTCGACGTCGAGCGTGTCCTCGAGCGCCTCCGCCGCATGCGGGAGGTTGCGCGGGATGCAGAGCACCTCGCCGGCGCGCACGTCGACGACCTGGTCGCCGTCCTCGCCGAGGGTGAAGCGCAGGCAGCCCTCGAGCACGTACGTCAGCTGCTCGTTGTGATGGGCGTGCTTCGGCACCCCCCCGCCCTTCTTGAAGTAGATGTGCGCGATCATCATGTCGCCGCCGGTGACGAGGCGGCGGCCGAGGAGCGGGTTCAGCTCCTCCCGCGGCAGGTCGTCCCAGCGGTGGTGCGTTGCTCGATCAGCCATGATGCGCAGTATGACCCGGTGGGCGACCTTCGACTGCTACGGCACGCTGATCGACTGGAACGGAGGCATCGGGCGCGAGCTCGAGCGGCTCTTCGGCGCCGACCGTGCGGGCCCGCTCCTTCATCGCTACCACGAGGTCGAGCCCGAGGTGCAGCGCGAGGACCCGTCGCGGAGCTACCGCGAGGTGATGGCGATCACGCTCTCGCGGCTGGGGCACGTCCCCGCGGGCGAGGAGGACGCCCTCGGCGCCTCGCTCCCCTCGTGGGAGCCGTTCGCGGAGACGCGCGCCGCGCTCGAGGAGGCGCGAAGCCGCGGCTGGAAGCTCGCCATCCTCTCGAACACCGACCGCGCGTTCATCGACGCCTCGATGGAGCGCATCGGCGTGCCCTTCGAGCTCGCCATCGTCGCGTCCGAGATCGGCTCGTACAAGCCCGGCCGCGGGCACTGGGAGGCGTTCCGCGAGCGGGTCACGCCGGACGTGCACGTGCATGTCGCCGCGAGCCTCTTCCACGACGTCGCGCCGGCGCGCGGGCTCGGCCTGAAGACGATCTGGGTGAACCGTCTCGGCGAGGAGCCGCGGCCTCGTCCCGACGTCGAGCTGCGCACGCTCACCGGGCTGGCCGACGCGCTCGATTCGCTGTGAACGTCCGCCCGCCCGTCGCGCGCGCGATGCGCGTCCGCGAGAGATGAGCATCCTCCGCGCGAAGTGCCCGACGTGCCGGGCGAACACGGCCGTCGCGGTCGGCGAGGAGTACGAATGCCATGCGTGCGGACGCACGTTCGCGGCCGGGCTCGTGCGCGTCCCGCGTGCCTGGGGCGACGGCGGCGAGGAGATGATCGAGGCCGCCGGCCTTCCGCTCGACTATCCCGAGGCCGTGGTCGTCGAGGAGGACTCGCTCGTCGCGCAGACGCTCGCCGTCGCGTCCGACCTCCCGGAGCGGCCGCTCGTCCTCGGCGGGTGCTGCTGCTCGCACATCGGCGCCGTCGAGGGCCTTGCCGCCCGCCACGAGCGGCTCGGTGTCGTCTGGCTCGACGCCCACGGCGACCTGAACACGCCGCAGAGCTCGCCGTCCGGCAACCAGTGGGGCATGCCGCTCCGCATGCTCGTCGACGGCGGCGCGATCGACGCGGCGGACGTCGCGCTCGTCGGGGCGCGCAACCTCGACCCGGGCGAGGTGGAGTTCATCGCGGCCGGCGGCATCGACGACGACGTCGATCGCGTGCTCGGCCGCGCCTCCGCCGTCTACGTCGCGCTCGACTGCGACGTGCTCGACCCGAGCGAGATGACGGTGTGGATGCCCGAGCCCGCCGGTCTCACGGTGGGCGAGGTGGAGAGGCTCTTCGGCCGGATCCGCGAGAGCGGTGTCACCCTCGCGGGGGCCGGGCTGACCGGGCTCGTGCCCGATCCGGCCAACGTCGAGCCGCTCGAGCGGCTCTGCGCCGCGCTCGGGCTCTAGGCTCGCCGGCCCGGGCGCAACTCCGCGCGGGACGGGCCGGTCTAAGCTAGCGACGTGGCCAAGATCGACGTCTCGATCGAGACCGAGGACAAGCCGGCACCGCCGCCCAAGCACCCGAACACCTGCCCGAGCTGCCACTCCCACTACCGGGACGACGAGCTCCAGCGGGCGCAATGGGTCTGCGCGCAGTGCGGGCACCACTTCCCGATGCGCGCGCGCGCGCGCATCGCGTCCCTCGTCGACGAGGGGTCGTTCTACGAGGAGTCGACCGACCTCCACTCGGAGGACCCGCTCGGCTTCTTCGACCTGCGCCCGTACACCGAGCGGCTCGCCGAGGCCGAGATGTCGACCGGCCTCGCGGATGCGATGGTGATCGGCCAGGGGGCGATCGAGGGCCGCGGCTGCGAGCTCGCCGTCATGGACTTCGCCTTCATGGGCGGATCGATGGGGAGCGTCGTCGGTGAGAAGTTCTCGCGCGCATGCGACTCCGCGGCCGAGCGCAGCGTTCCGCTCGTCACCGTCACGAGCTCCGGCGGCGCGCGCATGCAGGAGGGGATCCTCTCGCTCATGCAGCTTCCGAAGACGGTGTGCGCGGTCGAGGACCTGCACGACGCGGGCCAGGCGATGATCGTCGTCATGGCGCACCCGACGACCGCGGGGGTCCTCGCGAGCTTCGCGAGCATGGGCGACGTCCTTCTCGCGGAGCCGGGTGCGTTGATCGCGTTCACCGGGCCGCGCGTCGTCGAGCAGACGACGCGCGAGAAGCTTCCCGACGACTTCGGCCTCGCCGAGCAGAACCTCCGCTTCGGCCATCTCGACGCCATCCTCGAGCGGCGGGAGATCAGGCCGACGCTCGGGCGGCTCCTGAGGCTCTTCGGCTAGGTGGCTCCGAGCGAGCACGAGCTGCGGCTCCGCGACCGGCTGAACCGGTTGCGCTCGATGCCGCTCCTCGGCGGGGCGAAGCTCTCCGGCGAGCTCGAACGGCTGCAACGCCAGCTCGACCGGATCCAGGAGGAGCCGACCGGCGACGACATCTGGCGCTCGGTCGAGCTCGCGCGCCATCCCGAGCGCCCGTACACGCTCGACTACGTCGGCTACCTCCTCGACGACTGGTTCGAGCTGCACGGAGACCGCGGCCGCGGAGACGACGGCGCCATGGTCACGGGGCTGGGCTCGCTCGGCGGCCGGACCATCCTTCTCGTCGGCCAGCAGAAGGGCCGCGACATCCACGACCGAGTCGGCCGCCGCTTCGGGATGCCCAACCCGGAGGGCTACCGCAAGGCCTGGCACGCGATGGAGCTCGCGAACCGCCAC
>JAGWRZ010000162.1 GCA_028876365.1 Acidobacteriota bacterium
CTCCGGCGCGTCAGGGACGGGCACGAGGGGCGCCCGCCGACGCCGGCGCGCGAAGCGCCGCTGCGCGGCCCCGTCGAGGCGGCCCAGGAGCGGCCCGCCGGGCCCGTCGCCCCCGAGCGGTTCGCCGTCCTCCAGGCGCTGCTCGCGTACCTCCTCGCCGCCTGCGGCGAGGGCAAGGACGCCGCCATCCCCGTCGACGAGGTCTTCAGGAGCTTCCCGTCGATCCCGGCCGACGAGCTCGAGGAGCATCTCTCGCTCCTCAATCTCGTCAACTTCGGCGGCGGGTGCTACACCGTGTACGCCGAGCTGCGCGACGGCGAGGTGCACGTCGACAAGGAGCTCTGGGGCGACACGTTCCGGCTCGCGCCGCGGCTGACTCCGCTCGAGGCGCGCGCGATCCGCCTCGCGCTCGAGTACGTCGGGCCGATGATCGCGGTCGACGCGCACACGCCGCTCGAGCGCGTGCGCAAGAAGCTCGAGGAGACCTTCGGCCAGTTCGAGCTCGCGCAGACGCCCGAGACGCATGTCGAGCGGGCGGAGGAGGACCTCGTGTCGACGCTGGCGCGGGGAATGCGGGAGCACCGGCTCGTCGAGATCGAGTACCAGAAGGAATCGGACACGCAGCCGTCGACACGCCTGATCGAGCCGTACACGTTCTCGCGCGCCCTCCCGTGGTGGTACGTGCACACGTGGGACCGCACGAGCGGGGGCGAGCGCTCGTTCCGGCTCGACCGCATGCGCAGCGCGGCGCTGACGAAGGAGAAGTTCGCGGCGCGCGAGGACTTCGAGCCGGTGCGGCTCCGCGACGCACGTCGTGCACTCGTCCTCTACTCCCCCGCGATCGCACGGTACGAGTTCGAGCGGGGAGCGCGGCGGCTCGCCGACAAGTCCGCACTGCGCGAGATATCGGTCGGAAGCGACGAATGGCTCGAGAGCGAGATCCTGTCGAAGCGCGGCGAGGCGACCGTTCTCGAGCCCGCCGAGCTGCGCGCCCGCATCGCAGAGCGCGCACGCGCGCTCGCGAAGGAGCTCGGCGTCGAGCGCCTTCGCGCCCGAGTCTGAGCGACGTGAACCCGAACGGCAACGAGCGCATCACCGAGGCGGTCGGTGCGCTCCTGCTCGTCCCCATCGCGATCGAGCTGGCGACGATCCCGCTCGGGGTCCACAGCTTCATGTCGACGCACGTCTTCGTCGGCCTCCTCCTCATCCCGCCCGTGCTGCTGAAGCTTGCGAGCACCGGCTGGCGCTTCGCCCGGTACTACACGCGAAGCAGCCCCTACGTGGAGCACGGGCCGCCGCAGCTCGCGATGCGCGTTCTCGCGCCGCTCTTCGTCGTCGCGACGATCGTCCTCTTCGCGAGCGGCGTCGTCATGGGATTCCTGCACGGCCGGAGCCTGACGGTCGCGCGGCGGCTGCACGGGCCGGCCGCGGCGATCTGGGTGGTGCTCCTCGGCCTCCACATCCTCGTCTATCTGCGGCGCGCGCTCGGAGGCGCCGCCGCGGAAGTCGTCGCCGCGAAGCGCAGGGCGGTGATGGGCGCGAATGCGCGCACGGCGCTGCTCGTCGTCGCCCTCGCCGCCGGGGGCGCCGTGGCCGCGGCCGCCGTGCCGGCCCAGCATCGCTGGGTCGCCATCCGGCACGACCACCATCGCGGGCACGACTCCTAGGAGCCGGCCTACGCGAGAGGAAGCGTGAGCGTGAACGTCGTGCCCACGCTCGGGCCCGAGCGCACGTCGATCGTCCCGCCGTGCGCCTCGGCGATCGAGCGCGCGATGAAGAGACCGAGCCCGGTGCCGGGCTTCGATCCACCCGCGACGTCGGCGCGCCCGAACTTCTCGAAGATGAGCCGCTGCTGGTCGACCGGGATGCCCGGACCGCGGTCGGCGACGGAGATCTTCACGAGGCCGTCGTCCCGCTGAGCGCGCACCTCCACCGCCTCCCCCGCCGGCGAGTACTTGACCGCGTTCTCGATGAGGTTCCCGAGCACCTGGCGAAGCCGCTCGCGGTCGCCGCGAATGCGGGGCAGCGCGCTCGACACGCTCGCGGTGATGCGCACGTCGTCCTGGGCGAGACCGGCGGTCGCGACTGCATCCTCGACGAGCCGGCCGAGGTCGACGTCGGTGAACGAATAGCTGAATGTGCCGGCTTCGATCTGCGAGGTGTGGAGCACGTCCCCGATGAGGTTCGCGAGCCGGTTGGTCTCGTCGGCGATGAGCGCGAGGAAGGCTTCCCGCTGGTCGGGAGCGAGGATGCGCCAGCGCTGCTGAAGCGTCCGCGCGGCGCCGATGACGGCGGCCATCGGGCTGCGCAGCTCATGGGAGACGAGCGAGACGAAGTCCGCGCGCAGGGCGGACAGGCGGCGCAGCTCCTCGACGGTGTGATGCTCGGCCTCGTACGCCCGGATGTTCTGGACCGCGGTCGCGGCGAGCCGTCCGAGGAGCGTGACGAGCTCGATGTCCTCGGGCGAGAACCCGTCCACCTCCGTGCGCGACAGCGCGATCATCCCGATCGGGCGGATGCCGACGATGAGCGGCGCGACGATCTCGCTGCGCAGCCCGAGCTCGGCGAAGAGCGCGTCCTCCGGATACTCGGGAGCGGCGAGGTCGCGGCGGACGATGACGTCGCCGCTGCGCACGCGATCGAGAACCGAGCCCTGCACCGGGCCGACGCTGCCGGGTGGGAAGATCTCGGTCGCGCCTCGTCCCGCCGTCGCGATCGTCGTCGCCTGGTCGTGGTCGAGGAGGACGATGGCGGTGCGGTCGAAGGGCACGATCGCGCGGAGCTCGCGGATGAACGCGCCGAACGCCGTCCCGATCTCGAGCGAGGAGCCGAGCGCGCGGGCGCAGCGGTTCGCCGCCTCGAGGACGTCTCCCCGCCTTCCGAGCTCGTCGCGCAGACGCTCCGCCTCGGCGGCGCGCGCGGCGAGCCCGTCGCGCAGCCGGCCGATGACGAGCCCGGCGAGCACTCCGACGAGGATGCGCGATGCGATCGTGCTCCCGGCTGCGCCCGGCCCGACCGCGTCGATGACGAGCGTCGCGCCGACCATGACGATCCCGCTGACGAGGCCCGCGAGAAGGCCGAAGCGCAGCGCGGCCTCCGCCACCGGCACGAGGTAGAGCGCGCGATACGGCTCGCCGGACTGGTAGGAGAAGACCGCGACGAAGCCGACCGCCGCGATCGAGTCGAAGACGATGGCGAGCGCGCGCGCCCGCACGCGCGCTGCGCGGTCGAGGTCGGCCCGCGCGAGGGCTGCGGAGACGAGGGTCGTCGCGGCGAAGAATCCCGTCACCGCCCATGCCCAGGGGCGGTACGCCGGCGGGAACGCGGTGACCGAGACGTCGACGACGGCGACGGCGACGAGCGCCGCGCGCAGAAGGGCGAGCCACTGCCCGGGCCGCCTAGGCACCGGCGTTCTCCTGCGCGATGCGGGCGTTGCGCTGGAGGAGGCGGCCGTCGTCGCGCGGGACGTACAGCCGCGCGTACCTGCGCCGGAGCTCGGCCGGATCGGCGGCGAGCCAGTCGGCGAGCGAGACGTGCGGCTCGGCGTCGGCGGGCAGCGGGGCGCCTGCGCGGCGCTTCTCGATGCCGCGGTTCCACGGGCAGACGTCCTGGCAGATGTCGCAGCCGTACACCTGCGCGCCGAGATGCGCGCGGTAGCCGGCCGGCATCTCCCCGGCGGACTGCGTCCAGTACGAGAGGCACCGTGTGGCGTCGACGGTGCCGGGCTCGTCGAGCGCGCCGGTCGGGCATGCGTCGATGCAGATGCGGCACGATCCGCAGTCTGCGTCGAGCGGAGGCGTCGGTTCGAGCTCTGCGTCGGTGACGAGCGTGCCGAGGACGACCCACGACCCGTGGCGCTGCGTGATCACCATCGTGTTCTTGCCGTAGAAGCCGACGCCGCCGCGCACGGCGGCCTCGCGGTCGACGTGCTGGTTCGCGTCGACGAGCACGCGGTAGTTTCCGCCGATTCCGCGACCGAGCGCGTCGAGCTTCTCGCGCAGCGCCGCGTAGGCGTCCCGCCAGGTGTAGCGGGGAAGACGCCCGTGACCGGCCGGAAGCTCCGGCTCGGGCAGGTAGTAGCAGAGCGCCGCCGAGACGAC
>JAGWRZ010000163.1 GCA_028876365.1 Acidobacteriota bacterium
GACCGTGACGACGCGCAGCCCGTCGCGCCTGCTCGTCCTCACCGCACCGGCGTTCCGCTCGCTGCTCGAGCGGACGCCCGAGCTGCGGCAGCGGGTCGTCGCCCGCGCGGCGCTCAGGCTCGCCTCCTAGAGGCTTGATGCGTATTCGGTAGGGACCCGTGTCTGTATGACGAAGGGCTTCCGGTCAGTGTCCCCTCGAGATGGAGGCTCGAGATGACGCCCGATCTGGAAGCCCTTGTCGTTGCAGCGTATGTGTTCGCGGACGAGTATCCGGTCCCTGCGCGGCCGGGGCCTGCGGCGAGGACGAGCGATGCTGAGCTGGTTGCGCTCGCGGTCTGTCAGGCGGCGATGGGGATCAGCTCCGACCGGCAGTTCCTCGGCCTGGTCGCTTGGCGTCTGCCCGGCTGGTTTCCCTCGTTGCCGTCGCAGTCGCAGTACAACCGGCGCCTGCGCGGCCTCACCGGGCTGCTCACGGTTGTGCAGCAGCGGCTGGCGCGTCTGCTCGACTGTGGCGGTGCCCGTCTGGCCGACGGGACGTTGATCGGCGTTGCCAACTACGCTGGCTGCGCGCAGCGAAGCGAGTTCGCGGGGACGGCTGCCTACGGCTACTGCGCCTCGAAGAGCGAGTGGGTCTGGGGTGTACGGCTCGTTCTGCGCACCGACCGGCGCGGACTGCCGCTCGCGTACACACTCGTCCCCGCCAACGAGCACGAGTACGAGCCGCTGCTCGACCTCGTCGATACGGGCGAGACCGTGATCGCCGACAAGGGCCTCTGGGGTCGTGCCTACAACCAGCGGATGGAGTGCACGGACGTGCGACTGCTGACACCCGCTCGCGAGCGGACGGCCGCCAACCACGCACGAGAACGGCTACTCGCCGGTACGCGACTGACGATCGAAAGCGTCTTCGCGAACCTCAAAGAGCAGATGCGGCTCGAGCGGCACCTGGCACGAACACCGCGCGGCCTCGCCCAACGAATCGCACAACGGCTCCTCGCCCTCACCCTCGGCATCCTGCTCAACACCCTCACCGGACGCCCCGCACGCGCCCTCGCCGCCTACGACGGCCGCTAACTCACATCAAGCCTCTAGAAGCGTCCGAGGTAGGTGCGGGTGCCGTGGCCGGTCAGGTAGACGAGGCACGGCGCCTGGTACTTGAGGCTCTCGGGACAGCTCTTGGCGCACGCCGCGAGCGAGTCGTGGCAGCCGCCGTAGCTGCAGCACGCCTCGAGCGTGTACGTGCACACGAACTGGTTGCAGAGCGCGTCGATCGCCGCGCTCTTCATCCCGTCGACGATGTAGTCGAGGGTGGAGGCGGCCTGGATGGCGGCGGAGATCTGCTGTGCGTAGCTGTCCACCGCGCTGGGGGGCGCCGGCGGCGGCGGCGTCGCCAGGGACGTGCCCGCCGAGAAGAGCGCCTGCGCGAACACGAGGCCGACATCCTCGGGACCGGTTGCGAGGGAGACCCCCGCCTCGAGGAGAGCGAGGCTCATCTCCGCGACATACGTGCACGTCTGCGAGCAGCCGTATCCTCCCGCCTCGCGGCCCGCCACCCTTCGCTTGGCGAGCTTCACCGGCGGCACCGTCGCCTGCGCCACCTGGCCGGACGGGCCGACGACAGCAACGGAGACGACGCGCTTGCGGGCATCCATGATCGCCGCCCACGCGTTGCCGCCGCCGTTTGTCAGGCTGTAGTAGAGGACGGCGCGCGGTGTCGCCGACGATGAGCTCGTGAACTCGGTCGAGGTCCCGAACACCGCGAGCTTCCCGTTCTGCTGGAGCCCCTGCGCGACCGAGTCCCCGCTCTGGGCGAAGCCCTTGCTCTGCAGGTACGACGCGAGCTGCACGTACGCCGGCAGCTTGTTCGCGTAGTCGACGCAGAGCTCGTGTGTCGAGCACCTCTGCTTGCAGGGCCGACATGTGATCTTCACCGGCGAGCCGGTGGCGTTGCAGATGATGCAGTCGCCGCAGGAGGGGCAGTTGACGCCGGCCCCGCCGGCGAGCGCCGACGTGATCCCCTCGCCGAAGCCGCTTCCCGGAAGCGCGAGCGCGACGGCCGACCCCGCGCCGAGGGCGAGAACGCGGCGGCGATCGAACCGAACGCGGCCGCCCGCGATCGTCTCGAGCCGGCGCCGGTCGTCGTCGACCGTGCCGCCGAGGAGAGCCTCGACGCCGGCCGCGCCGACGACCGTTCGGCGCGCACGCCCGTTCTCGTCCAGCACGATCGCCGTCGGCGTGCCCTCGACCCCGTGTCGGGCAGCGAGGCCGTCGTCGTCGACGACGAGCAGCGCGGAGGAAGGAATGGACGCGGCGAACTCGCGGTCGACGACCGCTCCGGCCCGCGTGACGACCTGCAGGTCGACGCTCCGGGCGGACCAGGCGCCCAGCACGGGAAGCAGCGAGCGGCAGGGCGCGCAGTCGGGGTCGAGGAAGAGCAGCAGGCGGTGCTCGACCGCGCGATCGCGCAGCCGGCCGGCCGCCGCCAGGGCGATCGAGCCGGCGACGATGACGGCGCCGAGAACGCTCGCCGCGGCCGGGGACGATGCGGCCGGCGCGGCGGCGACGGCGAGCGCGACGGCGAGAAGCGCGGCGTTCCGCGCGAGGGCCGTGCGGCCCGACGTCTTCGGCCCGAGGCGGCCGAAGCAGGCGCAGCCGTCGGACCGGCCGCTCCGGAGATCGCGCACCGTGAATGCCGAGAAGACGACGAGGAGCGCGGCCGCAGCGATAGCCGCCGCACGCGAGGCCGGATCGAGGACGAGCCCGACGCCGAGAGCGATCTCGATCGCCGGCACGACGGAAGCCACCCGGACGAGACCGCGCGGAAGCCGGTGGTGCGCGACGAGCGCAGCCGCTCCGGTCGGGTCGAGCAGCTTGCCGGCGGCGGCCGCGCAGAAGACCGCCGCCAGAGCAAGACGAAGCAGGATGACCACGCTCAGCATCCCGACATCCCCAGCCCCCGAAGGACGGCTGCGGGCACGCCGCTGCACACCCCCGCGCTACCGGGGCCGGCGACATCACGCCAGCGGCCGCCCGTGAGGTGCGCGAACGCGATCCCGCCCTGGACCTGGAAGGTCGGCCCCGCCGGCCCGAAGGACCACTCGACCCAGGCCGGATCGCTCCGATCGACGCGCATGCTCAGCGTGTACTCGTAGACCGGGAGGGTGATCACGCTGTGGATGAGCTCGAGCAGTGCACGCGGGATCGCCTGCCGCTCGAGGGCGAGCAACGGGTGGTAG
This sequence comes from Acidobacteriota bacterium, assembly GCA_028876365.1. Classification (GTDB taxonomy): domain Bacteria; phylum Actinomycetota; class Thermoleophilia; order Gaiellales; family Gaiellaceae; genus Palsa-739. The sequence continues at coordinate 3,237 of JAGWRZ010000163.1, forward strand.
GCGATCGCGCCGCGAGAGCAGACGGACGCCGGCGGCGCGAGCGGCACCGTGAGGGTCGAGCCGGAGGCGGCTTCGACGATGACGCGCACGGCGAGCGGCTCGCACGGATGCCCCGGCTTGCGGACGTCACCGGGCCCCGGCACATCGACGGAGAGAAGCGCGACCGCGCTCGCGCTCGCGAGCGGCGGCAGCGTCACCGCGGTCGCCCCCGCCGTCGGCGAGGCGCGGGTCGGAAGCGGCGCGCCGTTCGCGCCCAGCAGGCGCAGCGCCAGGCGTCCCGAGAGCGTGCAGGCGCGCTGCGACGTGTTCGTGACCGTCAAGGCGTACGCGACCTCGGCCGGTGCGTGCGTGCCGGGGATGGCCGTGAAGCTGCCTGCGAGCCGGCCGCCGGTGCAGCCGACGGTCGCCGTCGCCGTCGCCGGGATGACCCCGGCGACGGCGATGGCCAGCGCACTCGTGCGCAGGAGCGTTTCCGTCATTCGAGCTTGAAGTCGCCCTCCGGTGCGGCCGGCGGCGCGGGCGCATCGCCGGCGGGGATCGCGCCGTGCTCTTCTTCGTGCGCCGCGATGGCGGCGACGAGCGCTTCGACGTCGTCTTCCGGTGTCGAGCCGGTGTGCTTCGCGTAGACGGCGGCGCCGAGGCGGCGGAGCAGCGCGTCGCCTTCACGCTTGGCCTGCGCCTGCTCGATCCGGGCCTGCCCGGCCTTTCCCGCCTCCTGCGCCTTGGCCGCGACCTGCGTGGCCTGCGCCTTCACCTTGTCGAACAGCGGCATGGCATCTCCTCTCGTTTTCAGAGCCGGCCGAGCAGGCCTGCGGCCGGCGTCTCCCGGCGGTTGTCCTCTTCCATCGTCCGGTGAAGCGCCGCCTGCACGAGCACCGGCCCGGAGCCGGTGAGCGTGGCGAGGTACAGGCTCTGTCCGCCGAACATCGCCGTCATCGCCGCCTGCGCTCCCAAGGTGCCGGCTCGTTCCACACCGAACTCCACGCTGTCCGCAAACGCCGCCACCGCGCCCGCATGCAGCTGCAGCTTCCCGCCGTAGGACGCCGGATCGAGCTCGGTGAGGCTGCCGCCCCCCGCAACGACGAGCGTGCCCGAGCCGGTGAAGTGCTGGAGCACGAAGCCCTCGCCGGCGCGGGCGCCGACCCGCATCCCCGGGAACGAGATGTCGAAGTCGATGCCGTCCTCCGCGCAGACGAAGGCCCCGCGTTGCACATACCAGCCGCCGTTCCCATCGAGCTCGAGCACGCGCACCTGCCCCGCCAGCTCGCCCGCGAACGAGACGAGCCCGGAGCCGCCGGCGGGACGGAACCACTGGAACGCGAGGCTGTCGCCGGCGAGTGCGCGCTTCCCGACCTCGGTCGCGGTCGCGAGCGCCGCCCCGAGCAGGCCGCCGCCCTTTTGCGCCGCCTGCGCCGCGCCCTTGGGCGAGATCAGCCGCGTCTCGATCGAGACGTTCGTCGTCTTCCAGCGGAACGTCCCCGCTTCCGCGAACACCGCCTGGTCCTGGTCGAGCTGGCACGTGACCGACTGCGCCAGCTCGCCGGCCACCTTGTGCATGACGGTCATACCGTGGTGTACGCGGTGCAGGTGAACGTGCCGGAGACCGTCTCCGTGCCCCCGCCGGCTCCGGCGGGCTGCTTCACGGTGAGCCGAAGGGCTCCCCCGTTCCCGCCGGCGAGAACGGTGACCGAGCCGGCGCCCGCTCCGTGCCCCGTGAAGTAGCGGCCCGCGGCCATGACGAGGCCGCTGAAGCTGTGGTAGGTGTGGGGGCCGGTGTACCCGGCGACGTCGCCGCTCATGAGGAAGGTCTGGCCTCCGACCGTGCCCCCGATGTCGAAGAAGTACTTGTGCTTCGCCGTCGCCACGTGCGTGTTGCAGACCGCCCGGAGGACGACGACCGATCCGTGGACGCTTCCGCCCAGCGTCAGATGGCTGCCTGCCGCCGCACCCGCGGCGGGGGCGGCGACGAGCGCCAGCGCCGTGGCGAGTGCCGACAGCGTGAGGCCGGTGGTAACCCTACGTGCGCGCATCGCGCACCTCCTTGATCGCCGATCTACGTGAGCTCCGCGAGATGGAGCGAGATCGCCTGCGCTTGGAGGAGACCTGGGCGCGTCGTCCGACGGAGGGTCCCGAGGCCGCGCCGCGAGCGCGTGGGCCTCAGCGTCGGCTCTCCGCCGACGGGGCCCAACACCCGGTTGGACACCTCGCTCTCCGTGCCCAGGGACGCTAGCACCAAATGCATCGAAATACGAGGCATCGCGGCCGACAGCCACGGCCCCGGCTCGAGGGGTGCCTAGCATGATCGCGATGACCGACGACGAACGCGCGATCTGGGCCGCGCTGAACGAGATCTACGCGGGCTTCCTCGCCGGAGATCGCGCGCGCACCGACCGCAGCATCGACCCCTCGGCGACGATCTGGGACTCGGACGAGCCCGACCTCGTCCGGGGGAAGGACGAGCTCGACGCGCTCCGCAACAGGCGGCCGCCGTCGGCGCCGCCCGAGGAGCTCGTGGCGAGCGATCCCGTGATCGACGTCTTCGGAGACGTCGCCGTCGTCCGCCATCTCCTCACCGTCGTCGCGGACGGTCGGACGACGCGCATCAGGAAC
>JAGWRZ010000164.1 GCA_028876365.1 Acidobacteriota bacterium
GATGCTCGACCCGGCGTTCTCCCGCGGTCTGCCGCCGTTCCTCGCCCCGCAGGCCGGCACGAACTCCGGCTTCATGCTCGCTCAGTACACGGCCGCGTCGCTCGTCAGCGAGAACAAGGTGCTCGCGCACCCGGCCAGCGTCGACTCGATCCCGACGAGCGCCGGACAGGAGGATCATGTGTCGATGGGCAACGCGTCCGGCTTGAAGGCCTGGCAGGTGCTCGCGAACTCGGAGCGGGCGGTCGCAATCGAACTGCTCGCCGGCGCGCAGGGCGTCGAGTTCCTCGCGCCGCTCGAGCCCGGCGCCGGCGTGCGCGCCACCCGCGCATTCGTGCGGGAGCTCTCGCCGCGGCTGCGCGACGACCGCTCGCTCGCGCCCGACATCGAGAGCGTCGCGGTCGCGATCTGCGACGGCTCGCTCGAGAAGGCGGTCGCGTGAGCGTCACCGCATCCCGTGTCGACGAGCTGTGCGGCGACCTGTCCTCCATTCGGGCGCCGCGCGGGACGGCGCTGAACGCGCGGCAGTGGTCGACCGAGGCGCCGCTGCGCATGCTCTTGAACAACCTCGACCGCGAGGTGGCCGAGAAGCCGGAAGAGCTCATCGTGTACGGCGGCTCGGGGAAGGCGGCGCGCAACCACGAGGCGCTCCGGGCGATCGTCGCCGTGCTCCTCGAGCTCGGCCCCGACGAGACGCTGCTCGTCCAGTCCGGCAAGCCGGTCGGTGTGATGAGAACGCACGAGGGCGCGCCGCGCGTGCTCATCGCCAACTCGCTGCTCGTCCCGAAGTGGGCGACGTGGGACGAGTTCCGCCGGCTCGAGGCGCTCGGCTTGACGATGTTCGGGCAGATGACGGCGGGCTCGTGGATCTACATCGGCACGCAGGGCATCCTCCAGGGGACCTACCAGACGTTCGCGGCGGCGGGGGAGAAGCACTTCGGCTCGGCGGACCTGCGCGGACGGACGATCCTCACCGCCGGCCTCGGCGGGATGGGCGGCGCGCAGCCGCTCGCGGCGACGATGGCGGGCGCGGCCATCCTCTGCGTCGAGGTCGACCCGCGCCGGATCGAGCGGCGGCTCGAGACGCGGTATCTCGACGAGGCGACCGACTCGCTCGACGACGCGCTCGCACGCATCCGCGCAGCGGCGGCCGAAAAGCGCGCGCTTTCGGTCGGGCTGCTCGCGAACGCGGAAGACGTCGTTCCCTCTCTCGCCGCCCGCGGCGAGCGCTTCGACCTCGTCACCGACCAGACCGCCGCGCACGACCCGCTGAACGGCTACGTGCCGCGAGGCCACTCGGTCGACGAGGCGGCGGAGCTCCGCGCCGCCGACCCGGAGGCGTACCTGAGGCTCGCGCGTGCGTCGATCGCGGCGCACGTCGAGGGGATGCTCGCGTACGTCCGGCGCGGCGCCGCCGTTTTCGATTACGGCAACAACCTCCGAGGGGAGGCCCGTGAAGGCGGGGTCGAGGACGCGTTCGCATACCCGGGCTTCGTCCCGGCCTACATCCGGCCGCTCTTCTGTCGGGGCGCCGGGCCGTTTCGCTGGGCGGCGCTGTCCGGGGACCCGGCCGACATCGCCGCGATCGACGCAGAGCTGAAGCAGCTGTTCCCGGAGGACGCGCTGCTGCAGCGCTGGCTCGAGCTCGCGCCGGGACGGGTCGCGTTCCAGGGGCTGCCGGCGCGCATCTGCTGGCTCGGCTACGGCGACCGCGCGAAGGCGGGTCTCGCGATCAACGATCTCGTGCGGAGCGGGGCGGTGAAGGCGCCGGTCGTGATCGGACGCGACCACCTCGACGCCGGCTCCGTCGCCTCTCCGTATCGCGAGACCGAGTCGATGCGCGACGGCTCGGACGCGATCGCCGACTGGCCGATCCTGAACGCGCTCGTCAACGTCGCTGCGGGCGCGACGTGGGTGAGTGTGCATCACGGCGGCGGAGTCGGCATCGGCAACGCCATCCACGCGGGAATGGTCGTCGTCGCGGACGGGACCGACGGCGCGGCGGACCGGCTCGAGCGCGTGCTCACGACCGATCCGGGGATGGGCGTCCTCCGCCACGCGGACGCCGGCTACCCGGAGGCGATCGAGACGGCGCACGACCACGGCGTGCGTCTGCCCATCGAGTAGCTCACAGGGGTCTCACAGGCGAGGTTCATCGGGGCCTCATGCGCCGCTGGTGCACTGGTGCCCATGAGCCCGGCCACCGCGACCTTCGCTGCGCTCGGCACCACCGCGCAGATCACGACGCTCGACGCGACGGCGCTGTCGGACGGGATCGACGTGCTCGAGCGCGAGCTCGCGGCGATCGACCTCTCCTGCAGCCGCTTCCGCGACGACTCGGAGGTGTCCCGCCTCGAACGCGCCGGAGGGGCGTGGATGCCGGCAGGCCAGCTGCTCCGCGACGCGCTCGCGGCGGGCGTCCGCGCCGCGCAGGCGACGAACGGCGCCGTCGATCCCACCGTCGGTGCGGCCATGCGCGCGCTCGGCTGGGACGCCGACTTCCGCATCGTCGTCTCCCGCCGACGCCCGGTCACGATCCGGCGCGTCCCCGCCGCCGGATGGATGCGCATCGAGATCGACGACGAAGGCGGCCGCGTGCGCGTGCCCGCAGGCGTCGTCATCGATCTCGGCGCGACCGCGAAGGCGCTCGCGGCCGACCGCGCCGCCGCTGCGGTTCATCACGCCACCGGATCGTCCGTTCTCATCGATCTCGGCGGCGACATCGCCGTCGCCGGGGCGGCGCCCGCCGGCGGCTGGCCGATCCTCGTCACCGACGACCATCGCGCCTCCCTCCACGCGGACGGTCAAGTGGTGTCGATCGCCGCCGGCGGGCTCGCGACCTCGAGCACGACCGTGCGCCGCTGGCGCACGAGCTCAGGGGTCGCGCACCACGTCCTCGACCCGCGCACGGGGATGCCCGCGCCCGAGGTCTGGCGCACGGTCAGCGTCGCCGGGCGGTCCTGCCTGGAGGCGAACACCGCCTCCACCGCCGCGATCGTCCTCGGCGAGGAGGCCCCGCACTGGCTCGAAAGCCGCGGCCACCCGGCGCGTCTCGTCCGACCCGATGGACGCGTGCTCATGACCGCCGGGTGGCCCGGGCAGAAGGAGCTCCCGTGCGCAGCGTGACGACCTTCGACTGGTACCTCATCCGGGGGACCGGCGTGGTGACGCTGATCCTCTTCACGCTCGTCGTCGCGCTCGGGATCGCGACCACCAAGCGCCTGCGGATCGCGCGGCTGCCGAGGTTCGTCACGCTCGCGCTCCATCGCAACGTGTCGCTGCTCGCCGCCGCGTTCCTCGGCGTCCACATCGTCACGTCGATGCTCGACAGCTACGCGCACGTCGGGCTCGCGCAGGTCTTCGTCCCGGCCGGCACGACGCGGTATGCGGCCTATCTCGGCCTCGGCGCTCTCTCCTTCGACATGATCGTGGCGCTCGTCGTCACGAGCCTCGTGCGGCACAGGCTCACACAGCGCGTCTGGAAGGGCGTGCACTGGCTCGGCTACGCGTCCTGGCCCGTCGCGCTCACCCACGCCGTCGGCGTCGGCACGGACAGTGCGTCCCGCTGGCTCTCGACGGTGTGCATCGCGTGCGCGGGCCTCGTCGGCGCGACCATCGCCTGGCGCCTGCTCGAGCTGCGGCGTCCCTATCCCAAGTATCTGGGGGCGGCATCGTGAGCGCGCTCGCCCTCGCTCGCCGGCCCGACCCGGATCACCGGCTGCTGTCGGCTCACGACCACGGTCCGCTGCCGGGCATCCGGCGGCGGGAGCTGTTCGCGGAGATCGAGGCGAGCGGCCTGACCGGCCGCGGCGGCGCCGCGTTCCCGACGGCCGTGAAGCTCGCGGCCGTCGCGCGGGCGTCCGACCCCGTCGTCGTCGCGAACGGCACCGAGGGCGAGCCCGCGAGCTGGAAGGACAAGGTTCTGCTCGCCGAGAACCCGAATCTCGTCGTCGACGGCGCCGTCATCGCCGCGCGGATCGTCGGCGCGAGCCGGGTGATCGTCGCGGTCGGCCGGGGCAACCGCACCGTCCTGCGGCGTGTGGAGCGTGCGATCGCCGCGCGGAGCGACCGCGTGGATGTCCACGTGGAGACCGTGCCGAGCCGGTTCGTCGCCGGCGAGGAGTCGGCGCTCGTGCACAGCCTGGAAGGCGGCCCGGCGAAGCCGACGCTGAAGAAGCCGTACGAACGCGGGATCCTCGTCCAGAACGTCGAGACGCTCGCGAACGTCGGCCTCGTGGCCCGCTACGGCGCGGATTGGTTTCGCGAGCGCGGGACGGCGGACGAGCCCGGCACGGCTCTCGTCACCGTCCTCGGGGCGGTGCGCAGCCCCGGCGTCGTCGAGGTCGAGCTGGGGACGCCGGTACGCGATGTGATCCAGCGCGTCGGCGGCCTGGCGGAGCTGCCCCAGGCGCTCCTCGTCGGCGGCTACTTCGGGACGTGGATGCACGCGCACGACGTTCTCGATCTCCCGCTCGCGAATGCGTCGTTGCGGCCGCTCGGCGCGGACCTCGGGGCGCGCACGATCGTCGTGCTGCCGCAGGGTGCGTGCGGCCTCGGCGAGTCGGTGCGCGTCGTTCGCTACCTGGCGGGCGAGACCGCGGGCCAGTGCGGTCCCTGCGTGTTCGGGCTGCCCGCGATGGCGGAGGCTCTCGAAGCGCTCGACGTCGGCCGGCTGCGCCGGCTCGCGCCCCAGGTCTCGGGCCGCGGTGCGTGCGCGCACCCGACGGGAGCGACGCGCTTCGTCGCGAGCGCCGTCGAGGTGTTCGCGGACGAGATCCGGCGCCACCGCGAGCGGCGGTGCCGCGGCGGGGGCCACCCGCCCGTGCTGCCGCTGGGAGCATCGACCGAATGGAGATGAGATGAGGCTTCGTGTGGATCCGATCCTGTGCGACGGCTACGGCCAGTGCGCGGAGCTCCTGCCGGAGGCGATCATGCTCGACGAGTGGGGCTACCCGATCCTCGCTCCGCGGCCGATCGACCGCGAGCTCGAGCCGGCGGCGCGGCGCGCGGTCTCGATGTGCCCGCGGCTCGCGCTCTCGCTGGAGAAGGCGGCATGACCCCGCTGCGCCGCGACCGGAACCTCCTCCGGGTGCGCCGGGCGACCGGTGTGATCGCCGGGGCCTCGCTCGCCGCGACCGGCGTCTTCGCCGGCCTCGCGGCATCGAAGCCGAAGGCCACGAAGAGCAGCTCTGCCTCCGCGGTCCGCGTGCGGCCGGCGACGACCACGACCGCGCCGGCGACGGTGCAGTCGCAGGAGGAAGAGACGCAGTCGCAGGCGCCCGCGCCCGCGATCGTCGTCACGCCGACCCAGCAGGCGCCGGTGGCGTCGTCCGGAGGATCCTAGGATCCTCATGTGCTGCTGATCCGAGACCTCGCGCAGGTCGCGACGCCCGCGGGCCGCGCGGCGCCGCTCCGCGGCGAGGCGCTCGGAGACATCGATCTCGTCGAGGACGCGTTCGTCCTCTGCGACGGTGACACGATCACGGCCGTCGGGCGCATGCGCGACCTGCCCTCGCTCGACGGCGACGTGCTCGAGGTCGACGGGCGGGGGCAATGCGCGGTCCCGGGCCTCGTCGACTGTCACACGCATGCCGCGTTCGCGGGCGACCGCGTCGACGAGTTCTCGCTGCGCGCCTCCGGCGCGGGCTACGAGGAGCTGCACGCACGCGGCGGCGGCATCCTCTCGACCGTTCGTGCGACGCGCGCCGCGGGGGAGGACGGGCTGCGCGCGGCGGTCGAGCGCCACCGCGGGTGGATGCTCCGTCACGGGACGACGACGTTCGAGTCGAAGTCGGGCTACGGGCTCGACCGCGACATCGAGCTCGCGTCGCTGCGCGCGATCCGCGACGCCGGCGGCGTCCCGACGTGGCTCGGCGCGCACGCGGTCCCGCCCGAGCTCGACGACGCCGATGCGTACATCGACTTCGCGCTCGCAGACGTCCTGCCGGACGCTGCGCGGATCGCCGAGGCCGCGGATGTCTTCCTCGAGCGCGGCGCATTCGACGCGGGGCAGGCGCGCCGCTACCTGACGGCATGCCGCGACGCCGGTCTCGTTCTCCGGCTGCACGGCGACCAGTTCACCGAGCAGGGAGCGATCGCCCTCGCGATCGAGCTCGGGGCGCGCTCGGTCGACCACCTCGAGGCGACGGGCGACGAGGGCATCCGCGCACTCGCCGCGAGCGAGGTGACCGCGGTCGTCCTTCCGGCGAGCGCCCTCTTCCTCGGGCGGCCGATGCCGCCTGCACGCGCACTCGTCGACGCTGGAGCCGCCGTCGCGCTCGCGACCGACTTCAACCCCGGCAGCGCGTTCTGCGAGAGCCTCCCGCTCTGCTGCTCGCTCGCGGCGACGCAGCTCCGGCTCTCTCCGGTGGAGGCCCTGTCGGCGTGCACGGTGAACGCGGCGCACGTGCTCGGCCGCGCGGACCGAATCGGCCGGCTCGCGCCCGGCCACCGCGCAGACGTGGTCCTCGTCGGCGCAACCGACTGGCGCCACCTCGCCTACCACCTCGGCGGCGACGTCGTCAGCCGGGTGATCGTCGGGGGAGTACCCTAGTTCGCATGCCGACGAGGAAGCAGAAGCGCCGCGAGGCGAAGGCGAAACGGCACGACTACGAGTTCGTCTACGTCGACGACGAGGGGAATGAGGTCGAGCCGCCCCCCGGAGAGGAGAGGAGCGGCAACGGCGTCGCGAGACCCGCGGCGAAGAAGGCCGCTGCGGCCCCCGCACGGGGAGCCAGGCGCGCGCCTTCGCCGCCGTCGTGGCAGCGCGCCGGGCGGCGCGCGCTCATCCTCGGCGTCGTCGTCTTCTTCCTCTTCACGGTCCTGAACAAGAGCCATGGCTACGCGGGCCCGGCGTTCGCGGCGGTGATCTACACCGTGCTCTTCGTGCCGTTCACGTACATGCTGGACCGGTTCGCGTACAAGCGCTGGCAGGTCCGCCAGCAGCAGACGCCCGCGCCGAAGCGCTGAGGGCCGTTCGCCGAGAGGCGCCTCGTTACACTCGCCCGATGCCTCCCGTCGTGGACACGTACCCGCTCGGTCCCTACCAGGCGAACTGCTACGTCGTCCGCACCGACCGCGGCGTCGCCGACGCCGTCGTCGTCGATCCGGGAGCCGACCCGGGGCAGCTCCGCCTGGAGCTCGCCCACCTCGGAGCGAGCTGCAGGGCGATCCTCGTCACCCATACCGACGTCGACCACATCGGCGGCGTCGCCGAGCTCTCCGAGGGCACCGGCGCCGAGGTGTGGGCGCCCGCCGGCGAGGTCGAGGCGATGCGCGCGGGCATCACGCGCGGCGGGATGCGCGTGCCGCCGCACGACCCCGCCCACGTCGTCGCGGGAGGCGACACGGTCGAGGTCGCCGGGATGACGTTCGAGATCGTCGACGTCCCCGGGCACTCCTCCGGGCACATCGCCTTCCACACCGACGGCGCGCTCTTCAGCGGCGATCTCCTCTTCGCCGGCTCGGTCGGCCGCGTCGACCTCCCCGGCGGCGACTGGGAGACGCTCGTCGCCTCGGTGCGTGCGCTCCTCGACCGCTATGCGCCCGACACGATCGTCTATCCGGGACACGGCCCGCGGACGACGCTCGGGGCCGAGCTCGCGCGCAACCCGTTCCTCGCGGAGCTGCGCGCGTGAGCCGGATCGAGGCTCCGCGCGGCACGCACGACGTCCTCCCCTCCGACCAGCCCCTCTGGCGGAAGGTGACGGGGGAGATGGAGCGCCTGTGCGCGCTGTACGGCTACCGCCGCATCCAGACGCCCGTCTTCGAGGACACCGAGCTCTTCCGGCGCACGTCCGGCGCGGGGTCGGACATCGTCCAGAAGGAGATGTACACGTTCGAGGACCGCGGCGGCCGCTCGCTGACGCTGCGCCCGGAGGGAACGGCGCCGATCTGCCGCGCATACGTCGAGCACGGGATGCACCGCGAGCCGCAGCCGGTGAAGCTGTACACGATCGCGCCGATGTACCGGTATGCGGCGCCTCAGCGCGGCCGCTACCGCGA
>JAGWRZ010000019.1 GCA_028876365.1 Acidobacteriota bacterium
CTTCATCGGCGGTGGCGCCGGCGCGATCTCCGGCAACGACATCGTCGCCGTCGCCCTCGCCAACGGCCTCGCCATCGGAATCATGGTGTCCAACTTCGGGCACATATCCGGTGGTCTCTTCAATCCCGCGATCACGCTCGGTTTCCTCGGCACCCGCCGTATCACGCCGCGCCTCGCAGGGGTCTACTGGTTCGCGCAGTTCGGCGGCGCGGTCATCGCAGCGGGGATCCTGCGGTGGCTCGTCGGGCGGCACGCGTTCGGCGGAGCGATTCCGAGCGTGCACGTGATCGGTGCCGGCAAGGGCTTCGTGCTCGAGGCGATCATGACGTTCTTCCTCGTGGTCGCCGTGTTCGCGACCGCCGTCGACCCGCGCGGCGCTTTCAAGTCGATCGCGGGCCTCGCGATCGGACTGACGATCTCGGTCGACGTGCTCTTCGGCGGCCCGTTGACGGGTGCGGCGATGAACCCGGCGCGTGCGTTCGGCCCCGAGCTCGTCGGCGGCTTCTGGGGCGCCGGCTGGATCTACTACCTCGGCCCGGCCTTCGGTGCGCTCGTCGCCGCGATCGGCTACGACCGCCTCTATCTCCGTCCGCTCGCGCCGGCGGTCGTCGGCACGCCGGAGTCGGGGGTCGCCGAGCCGCGTCCCGGCGAGACCGCCGAGAGTTAGGGCAGAAACGCGACGTACGCCGCGGCGGGCTCGCGCACGCGGGGCGCAGGCTCGCGCGCAGGCTCGCCGAGGTGCAGCAGCCCGAGCACGCGTTCGCCGCGCCCGATCCCGAGCGACTCGCGGCCGCGCGCGGTGCGGAGGACGCCCGGCGTCCGCCAGTACGACGCGAGCCCCCGCTCCGTCGCGGCGAGGAGGACGAGCATCGTCGCCGCCGCCGTCGCGCACACGTCCTCCTCGTCCTGGACGAGGTCGCCCGTGACGGCCGCCGACACGACGACGAGGGTCGGTGCGCGGTCGAGCTTGCCCGCCTCCGATGCGCCGGCCGCCTCCTTCAGCCGCCCCAGGGCGTCGGGACCGATGACGCGGAAGCGCCACGGCTGGGTCAGGTGATGGTTCGGCGCGAGCCGCGCGAGCTCGAGCAGCTCCATCAGCGTCGCGCGCGGGACGGGCCGGGGCCCGAACGCCTTGTGAGTCCGTCGCGCAGCTGCGAGCTCGGCGAGCGTCACGCGCGGCGCGCGCTCAGGTGGAGCTCGACGCCCGCGGCGCGCAGGAGCTGCGAGAACGGACAGCCCTCGTCCGCCTTCTCGAACGCGGCGCGGAGAGCGTCGTCGTCGAGGCCGTCGACCTCGGCGATCGCGTCGACGTACGACGCCACGACCTGATGTCCCCTCCCCTCGACCTCGTCCATGACGATGCGGCACGAGACGTGAAGATTGCCGGGCGGCGTCCCCGCCTGGGTCAGCTCGCTCGCGAGCGACATGGTGATGCAGCCTCCGTGCGCGGCCGCGAGCAGCTCCTCGGGGCTCGTCTTGCCCTCGGGCTGTCCGATGCGAGTCGGGAGCGAGTAGCCGAGCCCGGCGAAAGCGCCCGTGCCTGCCGTGATCGTGCCGGCGCCGCGGGCCACGTTCCCCTCCCACACGAGCCGTGCGCTGCGTTCGATGCGCGGCATCAGTACTGGTGGGCGGGCGTTCCGTCGACGTAGTACGCCTCCGCCGGCGATCCGGCCGGGCGGAAGACGCCGAGAACGAGCATCTCGCCGGGCCCGCGGTTCTCGAGGGAATGCACGAGCTTCGCGGGCTGGTGGATGCACGAGCCGCGACGGAGCGGCTCCGACTCGCCGCCGACATGCAGCGCGCCGTCGCCCTCGAGAACGTAGACGACCTCGTCGTAGCGGTGGTAGTGGTCGGGCGCGCGCCCGGCCGGGATGTAACCGACGAACTGCGTGACCGACGGGCACGGCGCGAGCAGGCGGAACTGCCGGCCGGCGGTCGCCTCACCGGCCTCGACGTCGTCGATCGCGACGACCGCATGCCGGGTCCCATCGCCGGGCAGCGGATCGTGGACGATCACGGACAGGAGCTCGAGCCCGTCGGCCTCGTCGATGCTCCAACCGACCCCCTCCGCACGGTACAGCGCAGTGCCGGGACGGAGCTCGACCTTCTCCCCGCCGACCGTCGCGGCGCCGCTTCCCCGCAGGACGTAGAGGACGTCGTCGCCGTCGACCGGCTCCTGCTCGCCGCCCGCGGCGTCGAAGCGGAGGAGCCGCTGGTGGAATCCGGCGCAGCCGCGCGCGGGCCCGAAGAGCGTCTCTTCGTCGTCCGATTGGATGCAATACCGCATCTCGCCACCCTACAACGGCTAGACACAGCGGCTAGAGTCGTGGGCCTCGTGGGGAAATCCCAAAGGAGGGTTACTCGATGGTCAGAAGGTTCGGACTGATCGCAGCGGCGGCGGCGGCGCTCCTGCTCGCGGTCGTCTCTGCCGCCTCCGCGCGCCCGTCGGCGCAGGCTGCGGCAACGGCATCGTGCTCGAAGGGCGTGTCGATCGGCATGCAGGCTCCGATCACCGGCCCGGCCGGATCGATCGGCAGCGACCAGCTGCACTGGGCCGAGTTCTACTTCACGCAGTGGAACAAGACCCACAAGCTGAAGATCCACCTCGTGCAGGAGGACACGCAGCTCGATCCGTCCAAGGCTTCGACAACGGCGCAGGCGCTGGCATCGAACGGGTCGGTCATGGGCGTCATCGGCCCGGCCGGAAGCGACGAGGTACAGGCAGTCGCGCCGATCTTCAAGAAGGCGGGGCTCGCGTTCGCATCCGGCTCGGCGACCCGTGTGTCGCTCACGGGCGGCGCATGGAAGGGCTACTTCTTCCGCGACGTTCCGAACGACGGCGTGCAGGGCCCGACGGATGCGAACTACATGATGTCGGCGCTCGGCGTGAAGTCCGGCTCGAAGGTCATGGTCGTCGACGACCAGGAGTCGTACTCGACCGGCCTGGCGGACATCGTCCAGCAGACGCTCGCGAGCAAGGGCGTCACGGTCGACCGTGAGTCGGTCAGCCAGAAGTCGACCGACTTCTCGTCGCTCATCGCCAAGGTCGACGCGAGCACGAAGGTCGTCTTCCTGCCGTTCCAGGTCGCGTCCGAGGCCCAGCTCTTCGCGCAGCAGCTCCAGGCGCAGGGCAAGACCGCGGTCGCGTTCGGCAGCGACGGCACGTTCGACTCGTCCAAGTTCACCGTCAACGGGAGCTACATCTCGTTCTTCGCCCCGGACGTCACGACGATCCCGGCGGACGCCGCCGTCGTGAAGGCGTTCCACAAGCAGTTCCCGGGCGCGACGAGCCCGTTCGGCGCTCCGAACTACGTGCTCGCGCAGATGTATGCGACCGCGATCACGAAGGCGTGCAAGGACAACAAGATCAGCCGTGCGGAGGTCCGCAAGGACGTCCTCAAGGTGTCCCTCAAGTCGACGATTCTCGGCGGCCCGATGAAGCTGACCGCCAACGGCGACGTTGCGGGCGCGAAGTTCCACATCTTCAAGATCGAAAACGGCAAGTACGTCACGATCGCATAGTCATCGAGACCTGGAGCGTGGCCGGTAACCCGGCCACGCTCCTCCTCGCATGAACTGGAACCTCTTCCTCACCGAGTTGGTCGCCGGCGTCTCGCACGGTGCCGTGTACGCGCTGATCGCGCTCGGCTACTCGATGGTGTACGGCATCTTGAAGCTCCTGAACTTCGCCCACGGCGACGTCTACATGGTGGGCTCGTTCATCGGCTTCGGGATCATCACCGTGTTCGGGGGCGCGACGAATCTCAGCATCCCGGTCTGGGCGCTGCTCATCGTCATGCTCCTGTGCGCGATGCTCGGCGGGGGGCTGCTCGGCGTCATGATCGAGCGCTTTGCGTACCGGCGCCTCCGCAACGCGCCTCGCATCGCGCCGCTCATCACCGCGCTCGGGGTCTCGTTCTTCCTCGAGAACGCGGCGCAGCTCGTGCTGGGCGCGCAGTACCAGAGCTACGACAGCTTCGGCTGGAAGAGCCCGATCGCCCTCAGGCACTTCACGCTGCCGGCGAGCACGGTCATCAGCTACGCAGAGGTGATCATCATCGCCGGGACGATCGTGCTTGTCGTCGCGCTCACGCTGTTCGTCCAGCGGACGCAGCTCGGCAAGGCCATGCGCGCCACCTCCTTCGACCGCGAGGCGGCGGCGATGATGGGCATCGACGTCGACAACGTCATCGTCGCGACGTTCTTCATCGGCTCGGCGCTCGCGGGCGCCGCCGGCGTCTTCAACGGGATCGAGTACCAGCAGGTGTGGCCGTACATGGGCTTCACGGCGGGCCTCTACGCGTTCATCGCGGCCGTCGTCGGCGGCATCGGCAACCTGCCCGGGGCCGTGCTCGGCGGCCTCACGATCGGGCTCGCGCAGGCGTTCTCGATCGGGTACATCTCGTCGACGTTCTCGGACGCGGTCGTGTTCGCGATCCTCATCGCGGTCATGATCGTCCGCCCGAGCGGCCTGCTCGGGAAGGCGGCGGTCTCCAAGGTATGAGCACGGATCCCACCGATCCGAGCGCGCCGCGCGTCGGTGTCGACGAGTGGGTCGCATCGCACGAGCAGCGGCGCGCGTACCGCGCCGGGGTCGCCGGGATGGTCGAGCGCCGGCTCGAGCGCGTCCCGAGCCCGGCGTTCTACCTCGCCTTCGGGATCGCCGCCGCCGTCGTGCCCGCGCTCACGAGCAACGGCTACGTCATCGACGTCGGTCTCAACACGCTGCTGTACATGTTGCTGGCGCTCGGCCTCAACATCACGGTCGGGTACGCAGGGCTCCTCGATCTCGGTTACGTCGCCTTCTACGGCTTCGCTGCCTACGGCTACGCGATGCTCGCCTCGCCGAAATTCGGCTTGCACTGGGACACGCTCGCGGTCATTCCCCTCGCCGTGCTCGCGACCGTGATCCTCGGCTTCCTCGTCGCGCTTCCGTCCCGGCGCCTGGTCGGCGACTACCTCGCGATCGTGACGCTCTTCTTCGGCGAGCTGTTCGCGACCGTGTACCAGAACGGCGAGCACATGTCGTTCTTCGGCCACTTCGGCGCGCATGACGTGACGGGCGGCCCAAACGGCATCCCGAACATCGACCAGTTCAACGTCTTCGGCGCACGCATCGGCGCGCTCAACTACACCGCCTACTACTACGTCGCACTGATCTTCTTCATGGTCCTTCTCTTCGCGATGTACCTCGTGGATCGCTCGCGGACGGGTCGCGCCTGGAAGTCGCTCCGCGAGGACCCGCTCGCAGCAGAGCTGATGGGCATGCCCGTGAACCGGCTGAAGCTGATCGCCTTCGCGAGCGGGGCCGGGATCGCCGGCCTTGCCGGCACGATCTTCGCGGCAGCGAACACCGCCGTGTTCGCCTCGGAGTTCGACTTCACCAGCGGTCTCTTGATCATCGTCTACGCGATGCTCATCCTCGGGGGCGCCGGCAGCCTCGGCGGCGTCATCCTCGGCGCGCTCGTCGTGAACGTCTCGCTCGAAGTGCTGCGCACGCCCGGCCACGCGACGTGGATCTTCTACGTCCTCATCGCGGCGACGCTCGTCGCGAAGCTGCGGCCGTGGCACGCGCTCGCGATCGTCCTCGCCGGGACGGCGGCCTTCGGCTTCATCGTGCACGCGATCGTCTCGTCGGCATGGCCGCGCGGCGTTCACGGACAGGCGCCCGTCGGCGGCATCCTCGGAAGCGGGCTCAGCCACTGGGTGATCCTGCCGTCGAGCCCGATGACCATCGGGAACGTCGCGTTCATCTTCCTCGTGCTGGCAGTCCTCGCTCTGACGCTGCTGAAAGGCTGGTGGCAGAAGCTCGCGATGATCCCGACGCTCTATCTCGCCGCGTTCGTCTGGGAGAACCGGCTGGCGGTCGAGCCGAGCATCACGCGTCTCATCCTCGTCGGCGTCATCCTCATCGTTCTCATGAACGCCCGGCCGCAGGGCTTGCTCGGGACCTCGCGCGTGGAGATCGTATGAAGCTCCTCGAGCTGCGCGGCGTCTCGAAGAGCTTCGGCGGCCTCCGCGTCATCAGCGAGCTCGAGCTGCACGTCGACCAGGGGGAGATCGTGAGCGTCATCGGCCCGAACGGGGCGGGGAAGACGACGCTCTTCAACCTCGTGACGGGTCTCTATGCCCCCGACGCCGGAGACATCGTCTTCGAGGGGAGGACGCTGCTCGGACTGGAGCCGCACGAGATCACCGCGCGCGGAATCGCGCGGACGTTCCAGACGCTGCGGCTCTTCCTGAACATGACGGTCAAGGAGAACGTGATGGCCGCCGCGTTCGCGCACACGCGCGCGGGCATCCTCCGCTCCGTCCTGCGGACCCCGGGAATGCGCCGCGAGGAGCGCGAGATCGCCGAGCTCGCCGAGGAACGGCTCTCGTTCTTCGGGCAGCGGCTCATGGGCTACCGCGGGGATCAGCCCGCCTTCAGCCTCTCGTACGCGAACCGCCGCCGGCTCGAGATCGCGCGCGCGACGGCGACGAAGCCCCGGCTGCTGCTGCTGGACGAGCCGGCCGCCGGCATGAACCCGGTGGAGACGCACGAGATCACGGAGCTGATCGCGCGCCTTCGCGCCGAGGGTGGATACACGATCCTCGTGATCGAGCACGACATGCACGTCGTGGAGGGCATCTCCGACCGGGTCGTCGCTCTCGATCACGGCGTGAAGATCGCGGAGGGATCGTTCGAGCAGGTCGCGACCGACCCCCGGGTCGTCGAGGCGTATCTCGGCACGAAGGCGGCGACGACGAAGTGAGCCTTCTCGAGCTCCAGGCCGTCGACACCTACTACGGGCCGATTCACATCCTCCAGGGCCTGACGCTGACGATCGAGCCGGGCGAGCTCGTCTGCCTCCTCGGCGGCAACGCATCGGGGAAGTCGACGACGCTGAAGACCGTGCTCGGCATCGTCTCGCCGCGCAACGGGACGGTGACCTTCGACGGCGAGGATGTCACCCGCCGGCCGACGAGCTATCGCATTCGCAAGGGGCTCGCGATCGTTCCCGAGAACCGGCGCCTCTTCGCGCCGATGACGGTGCTCGAGAACCTGCAGATGGGCGCCTACCTGCACGGTGGCGGCTCCCAGGAGGACTTCGACCGCGTGTACGAGCTCTTCCCCCTTCT
This sequence comes from Acidobacteriota bacterium, assembly GCA_028876365.1. Classification (GTDB taxonomy): domain Bacteria; phylum Actinomycetota; class Thermoleophilia; order Gaiellales; family Gaiellaceae; genus Palsa-739. Next base: position 7,123 of record JAGWRZ010000019.1, read on the forward strand.
GCACGAGCGGCGCAGCCAGCTCGCGGGGACGCTCTCCGGTGGAGAGCAGCAGATGGTTGCGATGGGGCGCGCCCTCATGTCGAAGCCGAAGCTGCTGCTGATGGACGAGCCCTCGATGGGGCTTGCGCCGATCCTCGTCGAGCGCAGCTTCGAGATCATCCAGCAGGTCCACGAATCGGGCGTCGCGATGCTCGTCGTCGAGCAGAACGCGAACGTGTCGCTGTCGATCGCCGACCGCGGCTACGTCCTCTCGACGGGCCGGCTCGTCCTCGAGGGCCGCGCCGACGACCTGCGCGAGAACGAAGACCTGCGCAAGGCATATTTGGGTCGATGAGCGACGTCGTGGCAACGGTGGTGGCGACGCGGAGCTCCGCGCCGCGCCCGATCGGCTCGAAGCTCGTCGTGCGCGAGGACGGAGGCATCGAGGGCTCGGTCTCCGGCGGCTGCGTCGAGACCGACGTCGTCGCGGCCGCCCAGGAGGTGCGCGAGTCCGGCATCCCTCGGCTCGTGACCTACGGCATCAGCGACGACGCGGCGATCGGCATCGGCCTGCCGTGCGGCGGCGAGATCGACGTCTGGATCGAGCCGATGCGCGACGCGGGCGGCGACGTCGTCCTCACCGTGATCGAGGGCGACGACGCCGGCCGGCGGATCACCGATCCTGACCTCGAGCGCGCCGCGCGCCTGCGTGGCCGCAGCCACGTGATCAGGCTGGACGGCCGCACCGTGTTCGCAGACGTCTTCGGCCCGCCGCCGCGCCTCTTCGTCTACGGCGCGGTCGACACCGCCGAGGCGCTCTGCGCGGCCGCGAAGCTCCTCGGCTGGAGGACGATCGTCGCCGATGCGCGTCCGCGGTTCGCAACGCCGGAGCGGCTGCCGAGCGCGGACGAGATCCTCGCCGAGTGGCCGGAAGAGGCGCTCGCGCGCGTCGCTCCGGACGCATCGACCGCGATCGTCGTCCTCACCCACGACGACAAGTTCGACCTGCCGGCGATCCGAGGCGCCCTCGCGACCGACGCCTTCTACATCGGCTGGATCGGCTCGCGCCGAAACCAGGCGCGCCGGCGCGCGCTCCTCGTCGACGAGGGCGTGAGCGAAGCCGCGCTCGAGCGCGTCTCGGGGCCGAGCGGCCTCGACCTCGGCGCCGACGCGCCGCCCGAGACGGCGGTGTCGATCCTCGGCGAGATCCTCGCCGTGCGCTCCGGCCGGCCCGGCGGCCGCCTGCGCGAGGCGGAAGGCCGGATCCACGCGCAGCCCGTGCCCGCGGATCAAAAATAAAATGCCGCTTGCAAAGCAGTTCTTGCGAAACGTAGGATCGGCCCTGGCCGTGGGGCATGTCGAAGCGTTCACCAGCGCAGGGCACCGGGAGCCGTAGGCTTGCTTCTGCGCGAGGTCGAGTACGTCAAGCCCTCCTCGCTCGCCGACGCGCTCGCCGCCCTCGCCGCGAACGACGGGGCGCGGGCGCTCGCGGGCGGCCAGACCCTGATCAACGTGATGAAGGCGCGAGCCGCGTCGCCGGACGTCCTCGTCGACCTCAACGGGCTCGACGAGCTGAAGGGGATCGAGCTCGCCGCCGACGGGACGCTCTCGATCGGCCCGATGACGACGTACGCGGAGCTCGTCGGCTCGGCGGAGGCGCGGGCGCGGCCGATCCTCGGCGAGGTCTGCGCGCAGATCGCCGACGTGCAGGTGCGCAACCGCGGCACGATCGGCGGCAATCTCTGCTCGAACGATCCGACGAACCACCTTCCGCCGCTGATGGCCGCGGTGGGCGCAGAGCTGACGATCGCCGGTGAAGACGGCGAGCGCACGGTCCCGGCCTCGGCCTTCTTCCTGGGCGTCTACATGACCGCGGTGCAGCAGGGCGAGCTCCTGACGCGGATCACGGTCCCGGCAGGCAAGCGTGACGGCTTCGCCGCCGTGACGCTCGGCGTCGACGGCACGTGCATCGCCAATGCGGCTGCGAGCCTCGACGGCTCGCTCCGCATTGCGCTCGGCTGCGTCGATGCGGTGCCGGTGCTCGTCGAGGCGGGATCGCCCGACGACGTGCGCGCCGCGGTGCGCGCCGCGAAGCTGGATCCGCCGTCGGACGTGCACGCGTCGGGTGCGTACCGCGCGCATCTCGCCGAGGTGCTCGCCGAGCGCGCCGCGAGGCAGGCGATGCGCTGATGGAGGTCACGGTCACCGTCAACGGAACCGCCTACGAGCGCGACGTCGAGCCGCGGAAGCTCCTCATTCATTTCCTCCGCGACGACCTCGACCTCACCGGCAGCCACATCGGCTGCGACACCGGAAACTGCGGCGCGTGCTCGATCATCGTCGACGGCGTGCTCGTGAAGAGCTGCATGCTGCTCGCCGTCCAGGCGGATGGAAGCGAGATCGAGACCGTCGAGGGCCTCGCCGACGGCGACCGCCTGACCGAGCTCCAGCAGGCGTTCAGCGACCACCACGCGCTCCAGTGCGGCTATTGCACGCCGGGGATGCTGATGAGCGCGACGGCGCTTCTGCGCGCGAACGCGAGCCCGAGCGACGAGGAGATCAAGAAGGCGCTCCAGGGCAACATCTGCCGCTGCACCGGCTACTGGAACATCTTCGAAGCCGTGAAGTCGGTGGCGAGATGACGACCGTCGCTCCGCAGGTCGAGATCGGAAGGAGCACGCTCGGGGAGAGCGTCCCCCGCAAGGAGGACCGGCGTCTCACGCAGGGCCAGGGCGTCTTCGTCGACGACGTCAAGCGGCACGGGATGGGATACCTCCACTTCGTCCGGTCGCCGTACGCGCATGCGCACATCGCGTCCATCGACGTCTCGAGGGCGGAGGAGATCAAGGGCGTGTACGGGACCCTGACCGGTGAAGAGGTCGCCGCGCTGACCGATCCGTTCTTCCAGATCGCCGGCGCGCCGGGGGGACAGATCAAGGACTTCTCCCTTGCCGTCGGCAAGGTGCGCTACGTCGGCGAGCCCGTCGTCGCGGTCGTCGCGGAGACGCGCGAGCTCGCGCGCGACGCCTCCGAGCTGGTCGAGGTCGAGTACGAGCCGCTCCCTGCGCTCGTCGACGCGCGCAAGGCCCTCGACCCGGAGGCGCCCGTCCTCCACGACGACGCCGGCGCGAACCTCATGTGGGAGGGCGTGTACGAATGGGGAGATCTCGACGCTGCGTTCGCCGAGGCGGATCGCGTCGTCCGGATCCCGGAGCTCCATTTCCACCGCTTCAACTCGACGCCGCTCGAATGCGACGGCGCGCTCGTCGAGTACAACCGCGGCACCGGGCAGTGGACGATCCACACGAACAATCAGTTCCCCGGGTTCGCCGCCATCATGATGGGGCCGGCGATGCGGACGGGGCTGGACAAGCTCCGCTTCGTCACCCAGGACATCGGCGGCGGCTTCGGTAACAAGATCACATCGCACCCGCAGCTCGTCGTTTGCTGCCTGCTCGCCCGCAAGCTCAACCGACCGGTCCAGTGGACCGAATGGCGCACCGACTTCCACCTTTCGATGTCCCACGGGAACGAGCGCTGGTTCCGTGAGACGGAGGTAGCGGTCAAGGACGATGGGACGCTCCTCGGGTTCCGCACGAAGGCGCTCGACGACGCAGGCGCGTGGCTTCGCTACGAGCCTCTCGGCGGAGTCATCTGGGCGCAGGTCACCCCGGGCATGTACCGCTGGCGGAACATCCGCGTCGACTTCACGCAGGTGGCGACGAACAAGGCGCCGGTCTCTCCGAACCGCGGCTACTCGCGCATGCAGCACCTCTGGTTCACGGAGCGCGTCATCGACATCGTCGCACGCGAGCTCCAGCTCGATCCGGTCGAGGTCCGGAAGCGCAACTACGTCCGCGTCGAGGACATGCCGTACGAGACGCCGAACGGCTGCGTCTACGACTCGGGCGATTACGCGCAGATGCTCGACATCGCGCTCGACCTCATCGGCTGGGACTCGATGAACGACCGGCGTGCCGACGCAGCCGCGCGTGGCAAGCGGCTCGGCGTCGGCATCGGCTCGACGCTCGACTCCGGCACGAACAACTTCGGGCAGTCGCGCCTCATCAATCCGGAGCTGCAGTTCTCCGGCAACAACGAGGTCGCGACGGTGAAGCTCGACATCTTCGGCGAGATCGTCGTCACACTCGGGACGACACCGCAGGGGCAGGGTCACGAGACGACCGCCGCGCAGGTCGTGGCGGAGATCCTCAACTGCTCCGTCGACGACGTGCACGTGCGCGCCGGCCACGACTCGTACTGGAACTCGCACGCCGGCTTCTCGGGCACGTACGCGAGCCAGTTCGCGGTCACGGGGCTGTCGGCCGTGAAGGGCGCGACCGAGATGCTCGCCGCCGAGATCAAGAAGCTCGCCGGGGCGGTCTTCGGCGGCGTCCCGGCCGACGCGCTCGAGCTCGCCGACGGTGGCGTTCGCATCAAGGAGAGCCCGGACGCGTTCCTGCCGTTCATGGCATGCGGCGCGATCATCAACGCGAACAACGCCGGCCTGCCGGACGACCTCGGCGTGACGCTCAACTGCCGCTATGTCTACCGGCCGCCCTTCCAGGTGCCGGACGTCGAGCGCAAGTTCGGGAACCTGACGCTCACCTACGCGGCGCAGATCCACGTCGCCGTGGTCGAGGTCGATCCGGAGACCGGCTATTACGACATCGTCGACTACGCCGCCGTCGACGACTGCGGCAAGCGGATCAACCCGCAGATCGTCGAGGGCCAGGTCATGGGCGCGACCGCGCAGGCGCTCGGCGCCGCCGTTCACGAGGTCTTCTCCTACGACGAGGACGGCAACTTGCTGACGCCGAACTTCTACGACTACCACGTGCCGCACGCGCTCGACATGCCGCGGCTCCAGACCGGATACGTCGAGAGCCCGTCCCCGTTCACGCCGCTCGGGACGAAGGGGATGGGCGAGGGTGGAGGCGCAGGCATCCACGCCGTGTGCGCAGCGATCCAGGACGCCACGGGCGCCGTCGTCACGACGAGCCACAACCCCTACCACCGCGTGTGGGAGCTCCTCGAGGAGACGGCGTGAACGTCAACGGGGAGCGGACGTTCGACGCGCCGCGCGACACGGTCTGGCGGGTGCTCAACGATCCGGCGGCGATGGCGAAGGTGATGCCGGGGGTCGAGGCCTTCGATGTCCACGACGATCGCAAGTGGACGGCGCACGTGAAGATCCCGCTCGGCCTCGGCGGCCTGAAGATGAAGGTCGACATGGAGAAGGTCGAGGAGCGCGAGCCCGAGTTCGCGAAGATGGCGATCAAGGGCGCGGGGGTCGGGGCGATGCTCAACATGGAGACGTCTTTCGATCTCGCCGACAACGGCGGGACCTGCGCGATGAAGTGGGCTGCAGAGGTGAAGATCGCCGGCCCGGTCGGCTCGATGGGACAGCGCGTGCTCCAGCCGATCGTGAACCAGCAGGTCGAGCAGGTGCTGTCCGCGCTCGACGCTCAGGTGCAAGAAGCGCAGAAGCAGTAGTGCCGCGGCCCTTCCGCATCGGCGTCATGCAGTTGACGATGGAGCCGCTCGACGAGATGCTCGCGTCCGCCCGGGCGATGGATGACGCGGGCATGGACACGATCTGGCTCGCGGAGGCATACCCGTGGTGGCGCAAGCACGGGATGGAGGCGCGTTCGTCCACGGGCGTCGCCGCGCTCATGGGGCGCGAGACGAAGCGGCTGACCATCGGGTGGGGGATCATCGCCGCGTCGACGCGGCACCCCGTCCAGGCGGCGATGGACGCACGCGTCGTGCAGGAGGCGGCCGGCCCGGGCCGGTTCATCCTCGGCTTCGGCACGTCGAAGATCTTTCTCAACAACACGAAGACGCAGACGAACAAGACGCTCGGCCCGATGCGCGACGCGGTCATGATCGCGCGCGGCGTTCTCGGCGGCGAGCGGTTCGAGTACGACGGTGACACCTGGAGCGCCGACGTCCCCGCTCTGGCGCCGGACGCGCATGCGCCACGCGAGGTCCCACCCGTGTACGTCGCGGCGACGGCGCCGAAGATGCAGCAGCTCGCCGGCGCGATCGCGGACGGGTGCCTGACCCCTTCGATCACGACGCCGGACTTCGTCCGCTACACGCGCGAGAACGTCGGGCCGGACATCGACGTCGGCTGTACGGTCGTCGCGTCGATTCACGAGACCGACCGTGGCGCCGGACGCGACGGCGCCCGCGAGATCGCCGGGATGTACCTCGCGAACAAGGTGCAGAACATCCAGGGCTCCGCAGACACCCTGCTCGACCTCGCGGGCATCGAGCAGGACGAGATCCGTCCCGTCGCGGAGGCGATGGAGCGCGGCGGGCGCCTCGCGGCGAAGGCGGAGGTCTCGGATGCGCTGCTCGACAAGTGCAGACCGATCGCCGGAACGCCTGCCGACTGCATCGCAGCGATCGAGGACTATCGTGACGCCGGGTGCACTCACGTGATGTTGGAGCTGTGGGGCGCGAACCGGCACGAGCAGATCAGGCTGTTCGGCGAGAAGGTGCTGCCCCACTTCAGGTCATGAACGTCGACCGGGACAGGCTCGTGGAGTGGGCGAGCCGCGCGATCGGGACGCCGAGCTTCACCGGCGACGAGCAGGCGATGGCCGAGCTGATGGCGCAGACGCTCGATGCGATGGGCCTGCACGTGCAGTGGCAGCAGGTCGAGGACGGCCGCGCGAACGTGCTTGCGACGCGAAGCGGGGCGGGCGGGGGCAAGAGCCTCATGCTCAACGGCCACATGGACACCTCGTACTCGGGGCGCGAGCCGTGGCTCCGCTCCGTCCCAGGGTTCCAACCCGCCGCGTTCGAGCGCGACGGCCGCCTCTACGGGCTCGGCATCTCGAACATGAAGGGCGCTCTCGCCTGCTACGTCGAGGCGCTCCGCGCGCTCGACGACGCCGGCGTCCGGCTGAACGGCGACGTGCTCGTCGCGGCCGTCTCGGGCGAGATCGAGAAGACGCAGCAGGGCGACGCGCAGGGCGCGCAGTACCGCGGCTACGCCGCCGGGACGCGCTATCTCGTCTCGCACGGCGGCGTCGCCGACATGTGCCTCCTCGGCGAGCCGACCGAGGGCAAGGTCGTCCTGGGGCACTTCGGGTCGCTCTGGGTGCGCATCCGTGTGCACGGCGGGTTCATCCACACCGCCTTCAGCGAGGGAAAGAGCGGCGAGAACTCGATCCTGCGCATGCGCGACGTCCTCGCCGCCGTGCAGGAGTGGATCCCGGCGTGGGAGGGCGACCCGTCGAATGCCTATCGCGGCACGAGGGCGATCGTCAACGTCGGCGCGATCGAAGGCGGCTTCGGCTGGCGGGTCTCGCGAACGCCGCATCACACCGACCTCTTCCTCGATGTTCGCGTCCCGCCGACGAAGCCGATGGCGAAGGCGCGTGCGGAGGTGCTGGAGATGGTGCGCGGGCTTCCGCACGACGCCGAGGGCGAGGTCTACGTGACGGCTCCCGGGGCCGAGATCGAGGAGGAGCACGATCTCGTATGCGCGGTCGACGCTGCCCACGAGGCCGTCTTCGGAGCGAAGCCCGAACGCGACGTGACACGCTGGTTCAGCGATGCGTCCGCGTTGACGCGCTACGGCGTGCCGACGCTGAATTACGGAACGTCGACGGGCCTGATGGACGTCGAGCTCGGCGAGAATCTCGAGATCGACGGTCTCGTGAAGACCGCCGAGGTCTATGCGCGTGTCGCGATGGAGGTGTGCGGTGTCGCCTGACGTCTACACGCTGCCGCCGGGCCTCCCGGTGCCGCGGGACGACGGCGGGGCCGACCATCTCGTCGGCCTCGACCTTCCCGACCTGACGCTCGACTCCTCCGTGGGGCCGGTGAGCGTCCGCGATTTCACGGTCGTCTACGTCTATCCGCGCAGCGGCCGGCCGGACGTCCCGCTGTTGCCCGGGTGGGACGAGACGCCCGGCGCGCGCGGCTGCACGCCTCAATCGTGCGCCTTCCGCGATCTCCATGCGGACTTTCGCGTTCCCGTCGCCGGGCTCTCCGCTCAGTCGCTCGAGGACCAGATCGAGTTCGCGGAGCGCAACGGCATGCCATTCCCCATCGTCTCCGACCCGGAGCGGAAGCTCGGCGCCGCGCTCGGCCTGCCGACGTTCACGATCGCCGGACTCACTCTTTACAAGCGCATCACGCTGGTCGCCGAGGATGGCCGGATCGTGAAGGTCTTCTATCCCGTCTTCCCCCCGGACGCGAACGCCGGCGACGTGCTCGCGTACCTGCGCTCGAGATGAAGCTCGTCACCTACGACGACGGGAAGGTCGGGCGGATCGAGGGCGAGGAGATCGTCCGCCTCGACGTCCCGTCGATGCGCGAGTACTTCGAACTGGGCGGCGCCGACGACGGAGGCGAGCGCACACCGCTCGCAGATGCGCGGCTGCGCGCGCCGATCGTCCCGAAGAAGTTCTTCCACACCTCGGGGAACTTCCGCGAGCACGAGGACGAGTCGAAGCGGGTTGCCTGGTCGCACGAGATCGCCCCGTGGATCGTCTTCTTCCAGAACGTCGACGCGATCGTCGGCCCCGACGAGCCGGTCGTCCACCCCGAGCATCTGACTGACGAGCTCGACTACGAGCTCGAGCTCGCCGTGATCATCGGCAAGGACGCGAAGTGGTTCGGGCCCGAGGAGGCCATGGGCCTCGTCGCCGGGTACACGATCTTCAACGACATCACGGCGCGCGACATCCAGCGGAACGAGATGCGTAGCGGTGTCTTCTCCTTCTGCAAGGCGATCGACACGTTCTGCCCGCTCGGCCCATGGATCGTCACCCCCGACGAGGTCGGCGACCCCCATCACCTCGGTATGGAGCTGCGCGTCAACGGACAGGCACGACAGGTCTCGAACATGAGCCACATGACCCCGACGGTGCCCGAGGTCCTCGCGCACTACTCTGCGCTCGGCTTCTCGGCGGGGGACGTCCTCTCTCTCGGCACCGTGAGCGGCGTCGCAGGCTTCAGCGAGGACGCGGCGTCGCTCTACCTGCGGCCCGGCGACGTCATCGAGGCGGAGATCGAGCGCATCGGCGTGCTGCGCAACCCGGTCGTCTCGTGGGCGGAAGGGCACCCGAATGGCGGCTAGGAAGGCGTTCATCACCGGGATCACGGGCCAGGACGGGTCGTATCTCGCGGAGATCCTGCTCGAGAAGGGCTACGAGGTGTACGGCATGATCCGCCGCTCGAGCTCCTTCAACACCGCGCGCGTCGATCACATCTTCAACGACGTCAAGCTCGAGTTCGGAGACCTCACCGACGGCTCCGTCCTCAACCAGCTGATGCGGACGATCCGCCCCGACGAGGTGTACAACCTCGGCGCGCAGAGTCACGTGCAGGTGAGCTTCGGTGTCCCCGAGTACACCGCCGACGCCGACGCGATGGGAACGCTCCGCCTGCTGGACGCGATCCGCGAGGAGGACGTCACCTGCCGCTTCTACCAGGCGTCGTCGAGCGAGATGTTCGGCAAGGTGCGCGAGTCGCCGCAAACGGAGGAAACGCCGTTCCATCCGCGCAGCCCGTACGGCGTCAGCAAGGTCTTCGGCTACTGGATCACACGCAACTACCGCGAGGCGTACGGGATGTACGCCGTCAACGGGATCCTGTTCAACCACGAGTCGCCACGCCGCGGCCCGACCTTCGTCACGCGGAAGATCACGCGCGCGGTCGGCGCGATCCTGCGCGGCGAGCAGGACGAGCTGCGCCTCGGCAACCTCGAGGCGAAGCGCGACTGGGGCTACGCGCGCGATTACATGGACGGCGCCTGGAGGATGCTCCAGGCCGACGAGCCGGAGGACTACGTGCTTGCGACCGGCGAGACGCATTCGGTGCGCGAGTTCCTCGAAGAGGCGTTCGGCTATGCGGGGCTCGACTGGAACGAGTACGTGAAGATCGACGAGCGCTACTTCCGTCCCGCCGAGGTCGACCTCCTCATCGGCGACTACGCGAAGGCGCGCGAGAAGCTCGGTTGGGAGCCGACCGTGCGGTTCGCCGAGCTCGTCCGGATGATGGTCGATCACGATCGCGAGCGCGAGCGCACCGAAGAGCACTACGTCTGAGGTGAGTTACCCGCTCGACGCTCTCAGGCTCGAACGCGTGCGTGCGCTCATGGAGGAGCAGGACCTCGACGCGCTCGTCGTGCGTGCGCCTGACAACGTCGTCTATCTGACCAACTTCTGGGGGATGAAGGGCTACGACGCGTGTGTGTTCCCGCGTGAGGGCGAGCCAGTGCTCTTCTGCCTCGAGGCGTCGGCCGAGGATGCGGCGCGCACCGCATGGACCGCGGATGTGAGGTATGTGCGGGGCTACGACGGGTCCGACCCCCGTCCACCGCTCGCACGCACGCTCGACGCGGTCGTCGAGGCTGTGAAGGGATACGGTCGCGTCGGCATCGAGCTCTCGCTCGGGACCCAGGCGTCCGACAGGATGGTGGGCGAGCCGACCACGTTCACGCGCGCCTGGTTCGATGCCTTCTCCGCCGCGGCGGACGCGACTCCGCTTCTCGCTCGCGCGCGGGCTCTCAAGACTGACCAGGAGCTCGCACGCATGCGCGTCGCGAACGAGATCGCCGCCGCTGCGATGGAGCACGTCCGCGGCCGGCTCGAGCCCGGCATGAAGGAGTCGGAGGCCGCCGCCGTCTGGCAGGCGTACGTGCACGGGCAGGGCACCGCGCGCACGGACGTCGAGCTCGCGCTCCCGTTCTCGCTCGTGTGGGCCGGGAAGGGCATCAAGACGTTCACCGCGACATCGGACCTGCCGGTGGTCGAGGGCGAGCCGGTGCTGTTCGAGATCTGGGTGTGCGCGGACGGCTACTGGGCCGACCACACGAAGAACCTGGTCGTCGGCGAGCCGACATCCGAGTACGCCGAGCTCGAGGCACGGCTCATGTCGGTGTACGCGGCTGCGCTCGACCACATCCGGCCCGGCGCATCCATGGCCGAGCTCGACGTCCTCGTTCGCGACTCGCTCCGCTTCGAGCCCACGCATCCGATCTGCCACGGCGTCGGCGCCCGCGCGCACGAGCCTCCGTATCCGCACCGGGCCGCGGGCGGCTCCTTCGAGGAGGGGATGGTGCTCGCGGTCGAGCCGGGCGTCTACTGGGAAGGCGGCGGTGGGTTGCGCGTGGAGGACAATTTCCTCGTGACACGCGGCGGAGTCGAGAAACTGTCGTCGTTCCCCGACGGGATCGTCCGATGTCACTGATCTGGACCGGATCGCTGAGTCACCCCTACCGCATCGGCGGCAATGTCGGCCTGTACGACACGACGCTCCGCGACGGCGAGCAGACGGTCGGCGTCGTCCTCGACCCGGAGCAGAAGCTCGAGATCGCAGCGCTCCTCGACGCCATCGGCGTCGACCGGATCGAGGCCGGCTTCCCGCGCGTCTCGCCGGACGACTGGGAGGCGGTCGAGCTCGTCGCCGGCGCCGGCCTGCGCGCCGAGGTATGGGGCTTCTCCCGCGCGGTCGCGGCCGACCTCGAGGCGCTGGTCGAGCTCGGCGTCCGTCACGCGGTGATCGAATCGCCGATCTCCGATGCGAAGCTCGGCGCGATCGGCGTCTCCCGCGACGTGATGGTCGAGCGCATCACGAATGCCATGACGTTCGCCGCCGAGCACGGCATTCACGCTGCGTTCTTCGGCGTCGACTCGACGCGCGCCGATCTCGACTTCTTCCGCTACGTCTACGAGGCCGCGGTCGAGGCCGGCGCACGCGAAGTCGTGGTCGTCGACACGCTCGGCGTCGCCTCGCCCGAGGCGGTCCGCGATCTCGTCGGACGGACGATCAAGTGGCTCGACGGGACTCCGGTCCACTTTCACGGCCATAACGACTTCGGTCTCGCGACCGCGAACGCAGTCGCGGCGGTCGCCGCCGGGGCGACGTGGGTCCACGGGACGATCAACGGCATGGGCGAGCGCGCGGGCAACGCGAACCTCGGTGAGGTGGCGCTGACGCTGCGCGCGCTCTACGGCGTCGAGTCCAATCTCGAGCTTTCCCGCATCCGCGAGATCTCGACGCGCGTGCAGGAGTTGTCGGGCTATGCGCTCGAGCCGTGGAAGCCGGTCACCGGCGAGACGCTCTTCCGGCGCGAGTCGGGCGCCGTCGCGTCGCAGTTTCACGACCCGCCGTCGATCGAGCCGTACTCGTCCGAGCTCGTCGGCGCCGAGCGCGGGCTCGTCCTCGGGAAGAAGAGCGGAATCGACTCGATTCGCATCAAGGCCGAGGAGCTCGGTCTCGACGTTCCCGACGAGCGCCGGGCAGAGCTGCTCGCGCAGGTGAAGGCGCTGGGGGCGAGGAAGCATGGGCTCGTCACCGACGACGAGTTCCGCGAGCTCGTGAACGGATCGGGGTGAAGAACCGCACGATGCCTCCGAGCGCCGTCATCCCGGTGCTCGTCTATCCGACCGTGCGAGAAGCGGTCGACTGGCTCTGCAACGCATTCGGCTTCATCGAGAGGTGGGAGGCGAAAGGCCATCGCGCGCAGCTTCTCGTCGGCTCCGGAGCAGTCGTCGTCGTCGACGGGGAATCGGGCGGGTCGTGCGGCGCGCACTCGGTGATGGTTCGCGTCGAGAACATCGATCTCCACCACGGGCGCGCGATGCTGTGGGGAGCGCGCGTCCTCAGCCCGCCCGCCGACTACCCGTACGGCGAGCGGCAGTACACCGCGGAGGACCCCGGAGGCCATCGCTGGACCTTCTCGCAGTCGATCGCCGATCTCGAGCCGGAGGCGTGGGGCGGCGTCTCCGGGCCGGGCATGACGCGTGGCTGAGTACGACGCCGTCATCGTCGGCAGCGGCATCAACTCGCTCGCATGCGGCGCGCTGCTCGCGCGCGCGGGGTGGCACGTGTGCGTGCTCGAACGCAACGAGTGGCTCGGCGGCGCGATCCACACCGCGGAGCTGACCGAGCCCGGCTATCACCACGATGTCTTCAGCGCCTGGCATCCGCTCTGGGTCGGTGGCGCCGCGCACGCGGAGCTCGGCCCCGATCTCGCCGCGCGCGGTCTCGAGTACCTCAACACCGACCTGCCGAGCGGAACCGCCTTTCCGGATGGGTCGGCGACGTTCCTCCTCCGCGACGCCGAGGGTAACGCGCGCGAGCTCGGCCACGAGTGGCCGGACGTGCTCGCGCGGTTCTTCCCGAACGCCGATCTCGCGTTCGGCCTGCTCGGGACGGAGCTCTGGAGCGCGTCGGGCCTCGCCCTCGCGCTGAAGGCGCACCGCCGGCTCGGGAGGGCAGGCCTCGCCGCGTTCACGGGCGAGCTTCTCGCGTCCAGTCGCGACTGGCTGCAGGCGACGTTCGCGTCGGAGCGGGCGCACGGTGTGCTGGCGCCGTGGGTGCTCCACACCGGGCTCGGCCCGGATGCGGCCACGTCGGGGTTCATGACCCAGGTGATCGCCGTCGCCGTGCAGGAGGGCGGCATGCCCATTCCGCGGGGCGGGGGCGCGAAGCTCGCGGACGCGCTCGTGCGGCTGATCCGGGACCGCGGCGGGACGTGCGAGACGGGCAGCGATGTCGAGCGCGTCGTCGTGCGGTCGGGTCGCGCAGCCGGCGTCCGGCTTGCGGGCGGCGATGTGGTCGAGGCGGGTCGGGCCGTGATCGCGAACGTGACGCCGACGCAGCTGTACGAGCGCCTGCTCGACGTCGAGACACCGGCGGGCGCGCGGCGGTTCCGCCACGGGCGGGCGGAGATGCAGATCCACCTCGCGCTGTCCGAGCCGGCGCGGTGGGACGGCGACGAGCGGCTCGGGCGGACGGCGATCGTGCACGTCACGCCGGGGCTCGACGGCGTCTCGCGTGCGGTGAACGAAGCGGAGCGCGGGCTCATCCCTGAGGAAGCGACGATCGTCGTCGGGCAACCATTGACGATGGACCCCTCGCGCGCGCCCGACGGCAAGGGGTTGTTGTGGATCCAGCTGCAGGAGCTGCCCTCGCGCCTCGCGTGGAACGACGAGCTCCGCGAGCGGTACGCGGACCGAATCCAGGCACGGCTCGCGCGCCACATCCCGAATCTCGAGTCGTCGATCGTGAAGCGCGTCGTGCTCGGCCCGCACGATCTCGAGCGCATGAACGTCAACCTCCGTCACGGCGACCCGTACGGCGGGGCGCTGACGATCGACCAGAACTTCCTGTGGCGTCCGTTCCCCGGGAGTACCGGGCACACGACGCCGGTCGAGCGGCTCTGGCACATCGGCGCGAGCACCTGGCCGGGGCCGGGGCTCGGAGCCGGCTCGGGGACGCTCGTCGCGCAGAAGCTCCTCGAGCCGTCGCTCGCCGGGCGCGGCGTCCGGCGCCTCCGTGCGCTCGCGGCGCGCTGACGCGAAAGATTGCGCCTTTCTCCCGGAAGTCGGCGCATCGGCGTGACGCCCGCCTCCGTACCGTTTGCCCCGCCCTAAAGGGTGGGGGGATGGAGGTGGGAACGCGATTGCCGTCGCCGGGCCCGATCCGTAGATTCCCGGCATGAGATTCAGCATCTACAGCGAGCTCCAGAGCTGGCCCGGAAAGTCCTACTCCCAGCTGTACGGCGAGGTGCTCGAGCAGATCGAGAACGCCGACCGCCTCGGCTACGACGGGTACGCCGCGATCGAGCACCTCTTCTTCCCGAAGTTCTCCGCGTCCGCGAACGTCTTCGGCCTCTTCGGGATGGCGGCCGCGCGGACGAAGAGGATCAGGTTCCGGACGATGCTGCACATCCTCCCGTACCACAACCCGCTCGTCCTCGCGGCGATGATTCACGAGTTCTCGCTCCTGACGGACGGGCGCTACGAGTTCGGCGTCGGCCGCGGCCACGGCTGGATTCCGATCGCCGCCGGTCTGCCGCTCGACGAGAGCGCGCGACCGCGGTACGAAGAGGCGCTCGACCTCTTCATCGAAGGCTTGCACAAAGACACGGTCACGTTCCACGGCGAGTACTGGAACGTCGACGACAGCTGCATCGTCCCGTTCAGCGGCCACCGCTTCCGCGTCGTGCTCGGAGGGACATCCGACCGCACCTACGACCTCGCGGCGAAGCACGGCTGGGCGGTTGCGGTTCCCCCGTTGTTGCCGTACGCCGCGCTCAAGGATCAGCTCGATCTCTACCGCGCGAAGTGCGACGAGTACGGGACGGCGCCGGACATCATCTGGATCCATGCGTGCTACATCGACGACGACCGCGAGCTCGCGAAACGCGAAGCCGAGAAGCACATGCGCGGGTTCCTCGCCGGGAATGCGTCGCCTCTCACCGAGCATGCCCCGCCGCCGGCCGAGAAGCTGAACGCGGCGGGCTACGGCTTCTACGCCTCCGGGATCATGGAGAAGCTCGCGGCGACGCCGTACGACGACATGATCGCCGGAGACATCGTCTGGGTCGGGACGCCCGACGACGTCGTCGAGCGCATACGCGAGACGATCGAGGTCTGCGACGGGCTGACGGAGATCGCCATCACCACCAACCCGGGCGGCGTCGAGCACTGGAAGGCGATCAAGGCACAGGAGCTCTTCGCCCACCACGTCATCCCGCGTGTACGCGAGATGGTCGCGGAGCCGCTGGCAGCGCCGGCCTAGAAGGCGAAGATCGAGCGGCCCTTGAGCTCGACGGTGTAGATGCCGGTCGCCAGCTCGAGGTGCGCGCGGAGCGCCGCCGCCGCGCGATCCGGATCGTGCGCCGCGCACGCCGACAGCAGCTCGACGTCGAGCTCCTCATGCCGGTCCTGCAGCGCGCCCCTGTCCGCGAGCAGCACCGGGCGGTAGCGCTCGCAGCTGTCCCAGCACGGACGGATGAGCCGGAGCAGCCACCCCGACTGCGCCGCCTCGTACAGGGTGAAATGGAACGCGGTGTGCTCTCGCATGGCGCCGAGCGTGTCCGCACGATGCCGCGCGTCGTCGTAGGCCGCGAGGTGCGCGCGCGCCCGCTCCTCGTCTGCGTCTCCGAAGCGCTCGGCGGCCCGCCGCACGGCCATCGTCTCGACGGCGAGCCGGATGGAGAAGAGCTCGCGCAGCTCCTCGACGTCGAGGCTCATCACCTTCGCGCCGTGATGGGGGACGTGCTCGGCCAGGCCGAGGGCCTCGAGCTGCCGGACGGCCTCCCGGATCGGGGAGATGCTCATCCCCAGCCGGTGAGCCAGATCCTCGAGCCGGAGGGGCGTCCCGGGCGGCAGCTCGCCGAGGATGATCGACTCGCGCAGGCGCTCGAGGGCGGCCTCCGCCATCGTCCGGTGCCGGACCGCGGCCACGGGGGCGAGCGTGAACCACACTTGATCAGATGTCAAACCCTGTGACACGATCACCCATCGGCGTGTCGAGGGAACCCGAGGAGAAACCGCGGATCTCCGTGTCGCAGGTGAGCACGCTCACTGCGGGCTTCGCCGACGACGTCCGCACCTATGCGGCCGCGGGCCTCGACGGGATCGGCATCTGGGAGATGAAACTCGGCGACGGACCCGACGACGACGCCGTCGCTCTCCTGCGCGAGAGCGGCCTGGGCTCTGCCACCGCCGTCCCGCTCGTCCCCTCGATCACCGCGCTGCCGCTGCTGCCGGGCCCCGAAGCAGCGCGCGAGCGGACGGACGCGATCCTCGCCTCGCTCGAGCGGCTCGCCGCGTTCGAGCCTGCAGCCGTCCTGTGCTTCACGGGCCCGGGCGACCGCGAGACCGCCGTCGGCGGTCTGCGCGAGGTGGTGGCCGAGGCCGAGCGGCTCGGTCTGCGCATCGCCCTCGAGCCGTTCGGCCCGGACGGCGTCGAGCACTGGTCGAGCGTCGAGACGATCTCCGACGCGGCGGCGCTCGTGGAGGAGATCGGCTCGGACGCGCTCGGCATCCAGTTCGACGCCTGGCATCTGTCGAACACGCCCGACCTCTTCGCCGAGATCGAACAACACGCCGGCCTCATCGCCGGCGTGCACGTGAGCGACCGGCGCGAGCCGACCCGCGGCTGGGCCGACCGCGTCCTCCCGGGCGACGGCGTCGCCGGCCTGCCTGCGATCCTCGGCGCGCTCGATCGCGCGGGCTGGGACGGCTTCTACGACATCGAGGTCTTCTCCGACAACGGCAGCTTCGGCGCGACGTATCCCGACTCGCTCTGGGAGATCGACGGCCGCGAGCTCATCGAACGTGGTAGGCGACAACTTCTGGAGTGCTGGGTGGAACGTAGGGTGGCGGCATACGCCGTCCCCGGAGAGGAGATGGAGTGAGACGAATCGCACTTCTCGCTGTCGCCGCTGCGGCGCTCGTCGTCGCAGCGACCGCGGCGGCGCGAACGCACGCGGGCTCGCCGATCGTCATCGGCTGGGCGCACGATTCGACGGGCCCGATGGCCCCGTTCGACGGCCCGGCACTCGCTGCCGCGCAGATCCGCGTCGCGCAGATCAACGCGAAGGGCGGCGTCGACGGGCATCCGCTCGTCATCAAGACGTGTGACACGCAGGGCGACAACCCGGCTGTGTCGAAGACGTGTGCGGACAAGCTGATCGCTGAGGGCGCGAACGTCATCTTCACGACGTGCGACGTCGACCTGGCCGCGCCCGCGGTCCAGGAGGCGCTCAACAAGGGCCTGCTGACGATCGCGCCGTGCATCGGCACCGATCAGATGGGTCCGAAGCGCTTCGGCGCGAAGGGCGCGCTCGCGTTCAGCTTCGGCAACGTCGCGCAGGACGAGGGGTCGGCGATGGCGCAGTTCGCATGGGCGAAGGGTTGGCGGACGGCCGACCTCGCGACCGATACCGTCATCGTCTACTTCAAGAACGTCGTCCAGGCGTTCGCGGCGCGCTGGAAGCAGCTCGGCGGCAAGATCGTCGACCAGGAGACCTACCAGGATCCGGCCTTCCACGGCAACAACGTCCAGAACGCGGTCAGCCGGATCAACTCGCACAAGGCGGACGTCATCGTGACGTCGACCGCCGGCGCCTACGGCGCGCTCGCTCCGCTCATCACGGGGCTCCGCACGCTCGGGAACAACACGCCGGTGCTCAACTCCTGGGCCGGTGACGGCGTCTACTGGCTGCCGAAGAGCCCGAAGGTGACGAACTACTATTTCGTCACGTACGCCGACGCGTTCGGCGGCGACCCGAACAAGGCGATCGACGCTCTGGCGA
Source organism: Acidobacteriota bacterium (assembly GCA_028876365.1). Classification (GTDB taxonomy): domain Bacteria; phylum Actinomycetota; class Thermoleophilia; order Gaiellales; family Gaiellaceae; genus Palsa-739. The sequence continues at coordinate 25,184 of JAGWRZ010000019.1, forward strand.
AGAAGATCCATGCGGCGACCGGCGGCTTCGTCACCGGGCCCGCGGCGATCGACGGGCTCGCGACGGCGATCCGCGAGGCCGGAGGGTCGACGAACGGAGCCACGCTGGCGGCGAAGATGGTGAAGTTCCACAACGTGCCGACGCTGTCGGGGCTCGTGAGCTTCTCGCCGCAGCTGCACAGCGTGTTCCATCGGCAGTACCGCGTCATCGAGATCAACAACAACGTGCCACGGCTCGTCGCCGAGGTCGTCGCGAAGGTCGTTCCGAAGATCTAGTGACGACAGTTGCCCTGTCGGATCGGAGGCCCGGAGATGCGCTCCGGGCCTCCTCCGTCTCTCGTTCCTTCTCCGGTGTCCAGGCGCTGCGCGCGGTCACGCTCGAGCTGCGCCGCGGCGAGGTGCTCGGGCTCATCGGCCCGAACGGCGCCGGCAAGTCGACGCTCGTGAACGTCCTCAGCGGCTTCGACCGGCCGACCGAGGGGCGCGTCACCTTCGAGGGGCGTGACGTGACGCGCTGGCGCGCGAGCCGGCGGGGCCGAAACGGGCTCGCGCGCACCTTCCAGCACAGCCACGCGTTCCGGGGCCTCACCGTGCGTGAGAACGTCGAGGTGTCCGCGCTCGGCGCGGGCGCGTCGCCGAGGAACGCCGCGCGTCGGGCGGACGAGGTGTTGAAGCTGCTCGGCCTGGACGCCCACGCCGATATCCCGGCGGCCGCGCTCGCGCACGGTGACGAGAGGCGGCTCGGCGTCGCGCGCGCGCTCGCGACCGAGCCGCGCTACGTCCTCCTCGACGAGCCCGCGGCCGGGCTGCCGGAGGCGGAGGTGCCGGGGTTCGCCGCGGTCGTGCGCTCGCTCCGCGACGACCACGGCGCCGGCGTGCTGCTGATCGACCACAACATGGCGTTGATCATGGACGTCTGCGACCGCATCCAGGTGCTCGACCAGGGCGTCACGCTCGCCGAGGGAACGCCGGCCGAGATCCGCGCCAACCTCGACGTCGCCGCCGCATACCTCGGCGAGAGCGCCATCGCGGAGGAGACATGACGCTCGCCCTCGAGAAGCTCGACGTGCGCTACGGCGCAGTGGACGCCGTGCGCGGCCTCTCGCTCGAGGTGAAGCCCGGCGAGATCGTCGGGCTCATCGGCCCGAACGGCGCAGGCAAGTCGTCGACGCTCAACGCGATCATGGGCGCCGCCCCGGTCGCCGGCGGCGAGATCCGGCTCGAGGGTGCGTCGCTGCGCGGCCGTCGCTCGGAGGATGTCGCGCGCGCCGGCGTCGCGCTCGTTCCCGAGGGCCGACGCATCTTCGCCGAGCTGACGGTCGAGGAGAACCTCCGGCTCGGCCTCGCCGCGCGGCGTACGCCCGGCGGCGTGGAAGCCGCCTTCGAGCTCTTTCCGGTGATCGCCGAGTTCCGGCGCCGGCCGGCGGGCGCACTGTCCGGCGGCCAGCAGCAGCAGCTCGCGATCGCGCGCGCTCTCGTCGCCGACCCGAGCGTCCTGCTTCTCGACGAGCCCTCGCTCGGGCTCGCGCCGCGCATCGTCGACGTCGTCTTCGATGCGCTCGCAGCGATCCGGGAGCGCGGTCTCGCGGTGCTCCTCGTCGAGCAGCGCGCCCAGCGCACCGTCGCCCTCGCCGACCGAAGTCACGTGCTCGCGAACGGCGAGCTGCAGATCACGCTCGGCCCGGAGGACGCGGGCGACACCGAGAAGCTCGTGGCGGCGTACTTCGCATGAGCGTCTCCTGGCAGACGCTCGCGGACGCGCTCTCGCTCGGCGGCATCTACGCGCTCATGGCGGTCGGCATCGGTCTCGTCTTCGGAGTGCTCCGCCTGGTCAACTTCGCCTACGGGCAGCTGATCATGGCGGGCGCCTACGCGATCGCCTACGCGTCCGTGTGGGGGTGGCCGTCATGGGCGGGAATCCTGCTCTGCTTCGCCGTCGTGCTCGCGCTGACGATGCTCATGGACCGGGCCGTGTTCCGCCCACTGCGGACGCAGTCGCCGGCCGTGATGCTCGTGGCGACCTTCGCAGTCGCGTTTCTCATGCAGAGCATCGCGATCCTCGCGTTCGGGCAGCTCGGCACGATCGCGTCCTCGATGGGGCCGCTCAACCAGCCATGGGACATCGCCGGCGTCCAGGTCCGGAAGATCGCGATCGTCTCCATCGTCGTCGCGGCGGCCTGCCTCGCGCTTCTCCAGCTCCTCCTGACGCGCACGGCGGTCGGCCTGCACATGCGCGCCGCGGCGATGGACTTCCGCACTGCGCGCATGCTCGGCGTTCGCGCGAACCGCGTGATCGGGGGCGCCGTGCTCATCTCCGGTCTGCTCGCGGCGGTGTCCGCCGTCATGCTCACCGCGCGCAACCCCCAGGTGACGCCGATCTTCGCGCTCGACGACACGATTGTCGTCCTCGCCGGCGTCGTCCTCGGTGGCCTCATGCGGCCCGTCGCGGCCACCCTCGGCGGGTTCACGATCGGCTTCGCAAGCGGGATCCTCGGCGGGGCGCTCCCGACGAACCAGAGCCAGTACCTGCCGACGTTCCTCTTCGCAGCCGTGATCCTCGTGCTTCTCATCCGGCCGAACGGCCTCTTCGTCCGAGCCGGCGGGGGCGACCGGCTGTGAGGCGGCTGCTCGAGGTCGCGGCGCCCGCGGCGCTCGTGCTCGCGACCGCGCTGCTCGGGCTCGCCGTCTCGAGCGCGCTCCAGACCTACTTCCTCGACACGCTCGTGAAGGTCGCGATCGTCGTCGCGCTGTATGTCTTCATCGGCAACTCGGGCGTCCTCTCGTTCGGGCACATCTCGTTCGTCGCGCTCGGCGTGTGGACGGCGGGCGTTCTCACGGTGCCCGCGGCGGAGCGGACGGCCATCATGCCGGGGCTCGCCGGCTTCCTCAGCCACGCAACCGTCGGCAACGTGCCGTCGCTCCTGCTCGCCGCGCTCGCCGGCCTCGTCTTCGCGTTCGCCGTCGGACTGCCGCTCATGCGCCTCTCGGGGCTCGCCGCCGGGATCGCCACCTTCGGCGTGCTCGAGATCGTGAACAACGTGCTGCGCTACTACGACAAGATCGGGCCGGGGCTGAACGCGTTCTCGTCGGTGCCGGAGACCACCGGTATCTGGCAGGCGGCGATCGGTGCGCTGATCTGCGTCGTCGTCGCGTTCGCGTACCAGCGCAGCCGTTTCGGCCGCCAGCTCCGCGCGACCCGCGAGGATCCGGCCGCCGCGTCCGCGGCCGGGATCTCCATCTACCGTCAGCGTCTCCTCGCCTTCGCCGTGTCGGGAGGGCTGGCGGGGCTCGCGGGCGGTCTCTACGTCCATCTTCTGCCGATCGAGATCGACTCGCTCTATCTCGACCTGACCTTCATCACGCTCGCCATGCTCGTCGTCGGCGGCTCCGGCAGCCTGCTCGGCGCCGTCGTCGGGGCGCTCGCGATCGGGGGTCTCGACTCGTTCCTCTCCGCGGCGGAGAACGGCGTCGACATCTTCGGCTGGAACCTGAATCTCCCGACCGGCACCTCCGTCCTCGCCGTCGGCGCGCTGATGGCCCTGATCCTCGTCGTGCGCCCGAGCGGGATCACCGGCGGCCGCGAGCTCGGCCGATGAAGGTCGTGGTCGCAGGCGCGGGCACGATCGGGAGCCTCGTCGCAGCGCACCTCGCGCGCGTCGCCGACGTGGGCATCCTCGCGCGGCGCGAGGATCATGCCCGCGCCTTGAACGAGCGCGGTCTCCGTGTCTCGGGCCGTTCCGACTTCACCGCATCCCTGCGGGCCTCGACCGACGCCGCCGACCTCGGCGAGGCGGACCTCGTCGTGGTCGCATGCAAGGGCGGGGACCTCGAGCGGCTCGCAGCGAGCCTCGCCGGGCGCTTCGCGGGCGCGACGATCATGACCATGCAGAACGGGCTCGGGGCCGAGGAGATCGTCGCCGCGCACGGAGAGTGGCCGCTGCTCTCGTCGGTCACGTTCATGAGCGGGACGCGGCACGACGACACCCACGTCGAGTACGTCCTCGACACCGCCACGTGGATAGGGCCGTACCGCGGAACGACGGCCGCCGACGCGGAGGCGGTCGCCGAGCTCATCCGATCGTCCGGCCTCGCGGCAGAGGCCTTCGACGACCTTCGGCCTGCGCAGTGGTCGAAGCTCGTCTTCAACGCGACCGTCAACACGGTCGCCGCGATGACGGGGCTTCCACACGACTTCCACTTCGCTCAGGGCCTGCTCGGCGACCTCGTCCGCGACCTCGTGAACGAGGGCAAGGCGGTCGCGGCCGCCGCCGGCGTCGAGCTCCGCGAGGACCCGTGGGAGATGAACGTGCACGCGACCCGGCGCGGGCACGCGCACCACCCGTCCATGCTCGAAGACGTGAACGCGCATCGGCCGACGGAGATCGATCTGATCTCGGGATCGCTCGTGCGCGAGGCGGGGCGGCACCGCGTCGCGGTGCCGCTGCACACGGCGATGGTCGCTCTCGTCAAGGCAAAGGAGGCAAGCTACTCGTGAGGATCTGCATCGTGGGATGCGGTGCCGTCGGATCGCTGTTCGCGGCGAATCTCGCCCGCCTCGACGACGTTGAGGTCTGGGCCTACGACCTTTCGCGTGAGCACGTCGACGCGATCAACGCGAACGGCCTGCATCTCTCCGGCGCAGGTGACGTCGTCGGGCACCCCCGCGCGACGTCTGACGCTGCCGGGCTGCCGCCGTGTGACTTCGGCATCGTCGCGACGAAGGCGATGCACACGAGCGCGGCGATCGCCGCGACGGCGCACGCGTTCGCGGACGGCTGCGTGGCGACCGTTCAGAACGGCCTCGGCAACGAGGAAGCGATCGCCGAGCACGTCGCGAGGGTGATCCGCGGGACGACGTTCCCCGCGGGGAAGATCCTCGCGCCCGGTCGGGTGCAGTGGGACGTGAAGGGAGACACGACGATCGGCCCGTTCGAGCCGAGCCCGGCGCCGTTCGCGGAGATCGAACGCCTCGCCGACGCATGCTCGCGCGCAGGGATGCCGACGATCGCCGTCGAGGACGCTCGCGGCCCGCAGTGGCGCAAGGTGATCTTCAACGCCTCCACGAATCCGATCGGCGCTCTCACCGGGCTCACGCACGGGCGTCTGTGCGAACGGCCGGACCTGCGCGCGCTCGTGTCCCGCCTCGTCGACGAGGGGAAGGCGGTCGCCGCGGCGCAGGGCATCGAGCTCGACGCCGACCCCGAGGCGCTCATCGACCACGCGGCCAGGCCCGACGTCGCATACGGCCACAAGGCGTCGATGCTCCAGGACGTCGAGGCGCGACGGACGACCGAGATCGACTACCTCAACGGCGGTATCGTCCGGGTCGGGCGGGAGCACGACGTGCCGACGCCGTTGAATCAGGCGATCTGGGCGCTCGTGAAAGGGGTGGAGGACTCGTGGACGAAATGAGGCGACGGCACGCCAACGTGCGGGCTGCGCTCGCCCGTGACGGCCTGGACGCGGCGATCGTCTGCGGCTCGGAGTACACGGGCTTCGAGGGCGCCGTCACGTACGTCTCCGGCTTCACGATCGTGCACCGTTACGCGTACGTGCTCATTCCCGTGGACGGAGACCCGACGATCGTCTTTCCGAGCGAGGCGCGCTACGTCGGCGAGCACGGCGACTCCGCGATCGCCGACCAGCAGTTCGTCGACCGCCCGGGCGCGTGGCTCGCCGACCGATTGCGCGGGAAGCGCGTCGGGGTCTACGGACTGGACTACGTCATGACCGTGCGCGACTACGCGGCGCTGAGCGCTGCGGCCGAGCTCGTCGGCTGGGATGTCGAATTCGACCATGCGCGGGCCGTCAAGTCGGACGCCGAGCTCGAGTCCGTGCGCGAAAGCGTCGCCATCAACGTCGACGGCTTCCACGCGTTCCGCGCCGCCTACGCGCCGGGCAGGACGGCGGCCGAGGTGATGGCGCCCGCGGAGAAGCTGTTCGTCGAGCGCGGGTGCGGGAGGCTGACGATGAACATGGTGCTCGTCGGCGCCGAGTTCACGCTCGCGCGAAGCGGCACGACTCTGGGAGAGTTCTGCGTTCCCTCGCTCGAGGTGGCCGGGCCCGGAGGCCACTGGGTCGAGGTCTCGCGCGCGCTCGGCGCTCCCAGCGCGGAGGTATCGCGCATGCTCGAGGCGTACGAGGAGTACTACGACACGGCGAAGAGCGCGCTCCATGCCGGCGCGACGGCGCACGACGTCCACCGCGCGGTGTCGAAGGGCTTCACCGAACGGGGCTATCACCTCGGGCACGTCACCGGGCACTCGATCGGTATGACGATGATCGAGTTTCCGAAGATCGGCGAGGGCGTCGAGACCGAGCTCGCGAAGAACATGGTGTTCTCCATGCATCCGCACGCGATCTCCGCCGACGGTCGACAATGTCTCTACATGCAGGACACGTGGCTCGTCACCGAGAACGGCGGCGTCCCTCTCGCCGGGCTCGACCTGAGGATCTGGTGATGGCGGAGGACGAGTACGCACCGATCCTCCCGGGCGCGGGAGGGAGCGACTACGAGAGGTATCTGCGCACGGACGAGCTGCTCTCGCTCCAGAAGACCGAGGACGAGTGGGTCCACCGGGACGAGCTGCTCTTCCAGACGGTGCACCAGTCGTCGGAGCTGTGGCTGAAGCATGCCTGGAACGAGGCCGAGGAGGCGACGCGTCTCCTGCAGGCCGGCGATTTCGCGGGCGCGCGGCGGCTGCTCCGGCGCGCGAACGCGAGCATCCGCTACGTCGTCGGGTTCCTCGAGCACCTGGAGCTGATGTCCCCCTGGGAGTACCAGGAGGTGCGGCGCGTCCTCGGCCACGGCTCGGGATTCGACTCGCCGGGCTTCCGGGAGATCCGCCGCGTCTCGCCGCTCCTGTACGCCGCGTTCGAGTCGGTTCTCCGCGGGCGCGACCTGTCGCTGCTCGACCTCTACGTCCACGGACGCGAGCACGAGGATCTCTACCAGCTCGCAGAGCTGTTGATCGACTGGGACGAGCAGGTCGGCATCTGGCGCTTCCGGCACGTGAAGATGGTCGGCCGGGTCATCGGGGAGGACGTCGTCGGCACCCAGGGCACGCCGGTGGAGCTGCTCGCCGGTCTGATCAAGCACAAGATGTTCCCCGACCTCTGGCGTGTGCGCACCGAGCTCACCGAGCTCGCCAAAGAGTCGGATTGATCCCGCTCGACGAGATTCGCCGCGCGCGCGAGCGCATCGGCGACGACGTGTTCCGCACGCCGCTCGTCCGGCTCGACGAGCGCACGTGGCTCAAGCTCGAGAATCTCCAGCCGATCGGGTCGTTCAAGCTGCGCGGCGCGCTCTCCGCGATCCGCGCTGCCTCGCGCGGCGAGCTCGAGGGCGGGGTGGTCACCGCGAGCGCGGGAAACATGGCGCAAGGCGTCGCCTGGGCGGCGCGCGAGGCGGGCGTGCCGGCGCGCGTCATCGCCCCGGCCGATGCGCCGCGCGCGAAGCTCGACGCCGTCGAGCGCCTCGGCGCCGAGATCGTCCCGGTGACCCACGAGGAGTGGTGGCAGGCGATGGTCGATCGCGGCCGGCCCGGTGTCGAAGGGCTCTTCGTCCATCCCGTGGAGGACGAGATGGTCATGGCCGGGAACGGGTCGATCGGGCTCGAGCTCGTGGAGGACCTGGATTCCTTCGACGCCGTCGTCGTCCCGTGGGGCGGCGGGGGCCTGACGACGGGGATCGCGAGCGCGATCAAGGCGTTGCGGCCGGGCGTCCGCGTCGTCACCGCCGAGCCGGAGACCGCGGCGCCGCTCGCTGCATCGATCGCGGCGGGTCAGCCCGCCGGCATCGACTACCGGCCGTCGTTCGTCGACGGCGCCGGCGGCCGCGCGCTGCTGCCGACGATGTGGGAGCGGGCGCGCGAGCTCGTCGACGAGGCGATCGCAGTCCCGCTCTCCGAGGTGGAGGAGGCGATGCGCGTCCTCGCTTCCGGCGCGCACGTCGTCGCAGAAGGGGCGGGCGCGCTCGCGCTCGCCGCGGCGCGTCGCCGCGAGGACCGATGCGTCTGCATCGTCTCCGGCGGCAACGTCGACGCCGCCGTGCTCGCGAAGGTCTTACTGGGCGAAAGTCCCTAGCTCGGCCAGGAAGCCGTCGATCTCCTCGGCGGTGTTGTAGTGGATGAGGCCGACGCGCAACGCCTCGTGCGGATACGGCAGCTTCTCGCGGAGGCCGAGCGAGTACCAGCTGTCGTGCGCCCACACGCCGAAGCCGCGCCTGCCCATCGCCTGCGCGATCTCCGTCGCGGGCACGCCGTCGAGATTGAGCAGGAACGTGGGCAGGCGGTTCGCCATCGTCTGCTCGCCGTACACCGTCGCAGACTCGGGCAGGCCGTCGAGGAAGCGCCGGCCCAGCTCGTGCTCGTAGGCGCGCAGGACCTCCATGCCGCCGATCGACTCGAGATAGGCGATGGTCGCGCTGAAGCCGGCGAAGAGCTCGTACGGGGCCGTTCCCGGCTCGAAGCGGCGACCGACGGGATGATTCGACGCCGGCCGCGCCTTGTACGGGCGCCAGCTCTCGAGCAGCTCGTGACGTGCATAGGCGACGCCGAGATGGGGCCCGCAGAACTTGTACGCGGATGCGATGAAGACGTCGCAGCCGAGGGCGACCACGTCGACCGGCTCGTGCGCCGCGTACTGCACCGCATCGAACCAGGACAGGGCGCCGACGGAGTGCGCGAGCTCGCTCACGCGCTTCATGTCCACGATCGTCCCCAGCGCGTTCGACGATGCGACCGTCGCGACGACGCGCACGCGATCGTCGAGCTTCCGTTCGAGGTCGTCGAGATCGAGGCGCAGGTCCTCGGTGACCTCGATCCAGTCGACCTCGAGCCCGCGGTCGGCCGCGAGCTCGACCCATGGTGCCACGCCGCCGTCGTGATCGAGGCGCGACACGAGAATGCGGTCGCCCTCCTTCCAGTCGCGTGACGCCGTGCGCGAGAGCGTGAAGTCGAGCACCGTCATGTTCGTCCCGAAGACGACGTCGTCCGGCGAGCAGTTGAGGAAGCGGCCCGCGTCGGCACGGGCGCGGTCGACGATCTCCTCGACCCTTCTGCCCGTCGCGTACGGCGCGCCGAGGTTGCCGCTCGCGTCGCGTAGTGCGTCCGCGATCGCGCGCCCGACCTCGTCCGGGACCTGCGAGCCGCCGGGCGCGTCCAGGAACGCGAAACCGCCGCGAAGCGACGAGAACCGCTGACGGACTGCGCCGACGTCGAGTACGGTCGCGCTCATGGACCGAGCCTACCTGGGCGGGACTTCGGTATCGCGCGTCATCCTCGGCTGCGGCAACTTCGGCGGCGTCGGGTCGGCGCCCGCCTTCTTCGGTCGTGGGGAGACGAAGGAGGAGGCCTTCGCCGTCATGGACGCGGCGTGGGATGCGGGCATCACCACCTTCGACACGGCCGACGCCTACGGCGGCGGGCGGAGCGAGACGTTCATCGGCGAGTGGCTGCGGTCTCGGCGTCCCGACGGGATCGTCGTCGAGACGAAGACGTTCAACCCGATGGACGAGGGCGCCGACCACGGCCTCGCGCCGGCGCGGATCCGTCGGCAGCTCGAGAGCAGCCTCGGCCGTCTCGGCCTCGAGCGCGTCGACCTCTACCTCACGCATGCCTGGGACGCCGACGTCCCGATCGCCGAGACGGCGGGCGCGCTCGACGACCTCGTCGCCGAGGGGAAGATCGGCGCCTACGGCCTCTCGAACGTCGGGGGCGGCGAGCTCCGGGAGGCGCTTTTGGCGGGCTCGTTCGGCTGGGTGCAGAACGCGTACTCGCTCCTCGAGCGCGAGGCCGAGGCCGAGGTGCTCCCCCTGTGCGCGGAGCGGGGGCTCGGCTTCGAGCCCTTCAGCCCGCTCGCCGGCGGCTGGCTGACCGGCAAGTACCGCCGCGGACGGGACGCGCCGGCGGGATCGCGGATGACGATGAGGCCCGAGCCGTACGCCCGTTTCCGCTCGGATGCCGTCTTCGACCGGCTCGAGCGCCTCGCGACGATGGGCGACCCCGCGACGCTCGCGCTCGCGTGGCTCCTCGCCGATCCGCGGGTGACCGCGATCGTCGTCGGGCCGCGGCGTCCCGGGCACCTCGCTCCTGCGCTCGCCGCGCTCGAGCGCCCGCTCGCGCCTTCCGACCGCGACGAGCTCTCCACGCTCTTCGCGGCGTGAGCGCAGCTTCCCGTCGCGCCCGCTCCGCCACTTGGAGCCCGCGCCCTTCTCGTGGAAGATCGGAGCCTCGTGCTCCGTCTTGGGTCCACACCCGCTACAGGGAGGTAGGTGAATGGCAACCACGATGTCTCCGGGAGCGCTCGAAGCGGACGCGCTCGAGCAGCTCCGCGGCGAGTTTCGGGGCGAGATCGTCGAGCCCACGGACGACGGCTACGACGATCTCCGCGGCGTCTTCAACGGCATGTTCGACAAGCGGCCCCGCGTCATCCTCCGTCCGGCGGGCGCCGCCGACGTCATCCGCGGGATCGGGCTCGCCCGGACGAGCGGGCTCCCGCTCGCAGTGCGAAGCGGCGGGCACTCGGTCGCCGGATTCTCGTCGGTGGACGGTGGGATCGTCCTCGACCTTCGCCTGCTGAAAGCCGTCCGTGTCGACCCGAACGGGAAGACGGTCCGCGCGCAGGGCGGCGTCAACTGGGGAGAGCTCGATCACGAGACGCAGGCGTTCGGCCTCGCGGTCACGGGAGGGCGCGTGACGACGACCGGCGTCGTCGGCTTCACGACCGGCACGGGCAGCGGCTGGCTCGAGCGCAAGTTCGGCTTCGCCGCCGACAACGTCATCGGTGCGGACGTCGTCACCGCCGACGGGCAGATCGTGCACGCCTCCGAGACGGAGAACGAGGAGCTCCTCTGGGGGCTCAAGGGCGGCGGCGGCAACTTCGGCGTCGTCACCGAGATCGAGTTCACGCTCGGCGCGCTGTCCCCGATCGTCTACGGAGGCCTCGCGGCGTTCCATCCCGGCAAGGCGGCCGAGCTCGCGCGCCTGTGGCGCGACCTCAGCCACGAGAACGACGACATCGGCTGGGCGATCGCGTCGATCACGGCTCCGCCGGCGCCGTTCGTGCCGGAAGAGTGGCACGGCAGGCGCGTGCCCGCCGTCGCGGGGATGATCGCGGGCCCCCACGACCAGGCGGAGAAGATCCTCGCGCCGTTCCGCGCCCTCGGCCCGATCGTCGATCTCTGGCAGCCGATGCCGTACACGATGGTGCAGGCCCTGCTCGACCCGGGCAACCCGTACGGCCGCCAGAACTACTGGCGCGCGCGCAACCTGACGGACCTGCCCGACGCCGCCATCGACGTGTGGCTCGAGGCGGCGGAGACGGCTCCCTCGCCGTTCACCGCCGTCATCATGCTGAACGGCGGCGGCGCGATCGGCAAGGTGGGCGAGGACGACACCGCGATCAGCGGCCGCACGTCGCCCTTCAACTTCCACCTGAACGGGATGTGGGAGGACCCGAACGCGACCGACGAGAACATCGCCTGGGTGAGACGCGTATCCGAAGCGCTCGCGCCGCACGTCGCAGAAGGCATCTCGCTCAACTTCCAGACCGAGATCGCGGACGACGTGCTCAGGGAGAGCTTCGGGGCGAAGAAGGTCGAGCGCCTGCGCAAGCTCAAGGACCGCTACGACCCGACGAACGTCTTCCGGCTCAACCAGAACATCGCGCCCTCTGCGGGGTAGCGGCTACGAGGGGGGCGGGGAGGCCGCCAGCCACGCGAACAGCTCGAGGTTGGAGGCCTCCTCGCCGAGCCCGTCGGCGAGGGGCTTCCCCTGCCAGTTGTTCAGGTAGTAGCCGCTCTCGTTCAACGCATCGGACTGCGCGCGCGCGGCGTTGTGCACGGCGAGGTCGTAGAAGCGCGTGTCGCCGCTCTCCTTGGAGTACTCGAGCATCCACTGGAGGTAGACGACGTCGTACATCGGCGCCCAGTCGAGGTTCTGGCCGAACTGCGACAGGGACGCGTTCGCGACCTGCTGGGCCTTGGCGCAATACGACTGCTTCTTCAACGCCTTGCAGAGCTCCCAGTTCGCCGTCGCCATCAGGCCCTGGACGTAGTCCATGACCGTGTTGTCGGTCGCGCTGCGCTGATAGAGGCCCGCCGTCTGGTTGAAGGAGTGTGCGTTCGCCCAGGCCAGCAGCTTCTGCGCCCATCCGAGCGCCCAGGTGTCATGGTCGAGGGTGTACAGCCGCGTCCCGATCATCACCGCGGCCGCGAGCGGCTCGATCGTCTTGTGGTGGTGGAAGGTGTCCCACCAGGTGCCGCCTCCGAGCTTCGCATCCCAACCCGATCCGACGATGAAGCGCATCGCTCTTCTCGCGTCGGCGAGGTACGCCGGGTTGTGCGAGGCCTGATAGGCGTCGATGAACGAGAGGCCCCACCAGCCCGAGTCGTCGTAGTACACGTTCGCCTGGGCGCTTCGCATACCCGGGTAATAGCCATAGCCGCCGTACGGCTTGATGTTCGGGTTCCAGTACAGGGCCGCAGCCTTGTCCGCGAAATCGGTGAGCGCCTTCTTGTTCGCCGCCGTCGGCTGCGCGAGCTCGACGCCGACGAGCGTCTCGAACAGCGGGTACGCGCTCCACAGTCGCGCGAGCGGCATGGACGCCGGCTGCCCGGTGTACGTGTCGTTGTACCAGCCCGCGCTCGCATTCCACCAGTGGGCTTGCACGTCGGAAAGCCCCTGCTGGGCGAGCGAGAGGTAGTTCGTCGAGCGTGCCGAGCCGCCCGCGGGGATCGCGAGGACGACAGCGGCCGCGACGAGGAAAAGGGCGATTCCGGCCCGCACGACGGAATCCATACCGATTCGGGGCCCCGTCGACACATCCCGGACGTAAAAGTCCGGTAAGGAAGCGTTTGGCCGGGCTCGGTTGCGACTAGGAATGTCACGAGTGGCAACGCTGGAGCATGCCGGGTCCATACCGCTCGGCCTCAGGCGCGCCGACGAGGCGTCGTCGACGAGGCTGCGCGCGCTCGCGTGGATCGCGGGCTGGTGGCTCCTCGGCAGGGGCGTGATCGTCCTGGCCGCCGTCGGCGTCCACACCTTCGGCCCCGCCGGCTGGATCAGGAGGGTCGAGCACTCGTCCGTCCTCGGCCCGCTCGAGGCGTGGGATACGCGCTGGTATCGCATGGTCGCCGGCAGCGGATACCTGCTCGTTCCGGGACGGCAGTCGGATCCCGCGTTCTTTCCGCTCTTCCCGGTGCTGATGCGCGGCCTGCACGCGGCCGGGCTCGGCTATTCGACATCGGGCCTCGTCATCGCGAACGCAGCGTTCTTCGTCGCGCTCGCCGCGTTCTACGCGTTGACGAAGGCGATGCTCGGCGACTCCATGGCGCGACGCTCCGTCGCCTATCTCGCGGTCTTCCCGTTCGGCTTCGCGTTCTCGATGGTCTACCCCGAGAGCATCGTCCTCGCGCTCATCGCGCTCGCCGCGCTCGCGGCCATCCGGGGCCGCTGGGGATGGGCCGCCGCGTGCGCGGGCGCCGCGGCGCTCGCGCGCCCGGAGGGGCTGTTCGTCGCGCTTCCGCTCGCCGTGCTCGCATGGGAGCAGCGGCACGCGCTCTCGCCGCGCGCACGCGGTGTCGCGATCGGCGCGGTACTCGCGCCCGTCGCCGCGATCGGCTCGTTCTCGCTGTATCTCTGGCAGGTGCTCGGCAACCCGATGGCGTGGTCGCAGTCCCAGCGCGCCTGGGGGCGCGAGCTCTCGCCGTTCGGGCTCGTGAACGCGATCGGGGGGCTCGGCCGCGCGTTCGCACACGATGCATGGGTCACGCGCGATGTCGCCGCCGTCGTCGTCTATCTCGTCCTCCTCGCGGCCGCGGCGCGCGCAGGCGTGTCGTGGCCCTGGCTCCTGTCCGGCCTCGCGATCGTCGTTCTGCCCCTCTTCACGGGCTCGTTCGACTCGATCGACCGTTTCGGGCTGCTCGCGCCGGCCGCGTTCTGGGGGCTGGCCGCCCTCGGCCGGGATCCGCGTGTGAACCGGCTCATCCTCGGCCTATCGGTTCCATTGCTCGCGGCTGCGATCGTGGTGCTGCCGCTCCGGTTCCCGTGAGCGCGAGGTGAGCCGCGAGCCGGACGAACGCCGCTTCGCCTCCGGGTGGGTCACGCTCGGCGTCGCCGGTGCGGTCGTCGCGGCCGTTCTCGGCGCCGGCGTCCTCGTCCAGCGGGCTGCTCTGCCGTCGCCGAGCGCAGCGACCCTCGCCGGGCTTCATGCCGGCGTCTGGCTCGAGCGGTACCGGCTGGTCGACAGCACGATCACCCTCGACGGCAGCGTCGTCCGCGGCCGGTGCCTCCAGGACTGGTTCGTGTCGGGGGGCCAACGCCGGCGGGGCGCCGTCCTTCGGCTCGACGACGGCTACGTCCTCCTCGCCGTTCCGCCGCACACGCTGACGGCGACCGGCGGTGCACCGGCCATCCGGTCGGTCTCGCCGCTCGTGCTGATGGAGCTCGCAGGCTGCCCACGCGTCCTCGCACGGCGACTCCAGACGCTCGCCCAGCAGCATCGCGGACTGACGCTGCGCGGTGACACCCTGACCTTCCGGCTCAAGGCCACGCGGGTCACCTTGACGCTCGATCCGCAAACTCATGCGCCCACCGGGGTCGAGCTGGTTGCACGAGGCACGCACGGCGTCAGCCAGATACGGTTCACGCCCGTGACAACACGCCTGCGCGAGCTACTCAGCGTTTCCCACGGGTAACCCGGCGGAAAGGGTCTCTCGATGAGCGCCGTCCGAGAGCAGGAAGAGCTCCAGCGGGAGGGTGCCGACGCCTTCGTTCAGCTCGAGATCGTCGGCCGCACGCCGTGGCAGCTCTTCTGGGCTCGTTTCAAGCGTGACAAGATCGCGATCCTCGCGCTCGGCTTCATCGTCTTGCTCGTCCTCTGCGCGATCTTCGCCGGGCCGCTCTCCTCTGCGTTCGGCCACCCGCCGAATGCGCAGTATCCGAACAAGCTCGACGCCTTCGGCACCCCGACCGGCCCGTCGTCGAGCTTCCTCTTCGGTGTCGACCAGCTCGGCCGCGACGTCTTCTCGCGGGTGCTCTACGGGGCACAGGTCTCGCTCGAGGTCGCCCTCATCGCGACCGTGCTCTCGGTCGCGATCGGCGTCGTGCTCGGCATGGTCGCGGGCTACTACCGCGGCTGGGTGGACACGATCATCTCGCGCTTCATCGACATCACCCTGGCCTTCCCGATCCTGTTGCTCGCGCTCGGGATCGCGTCCGCATGCTCTCTCGGCAACGGCTGCGTCGCGGGTCTCGTGCATCCGGGTCTCGGGACGGTGATCGTCGCGATCGTCGTCATCAACTGGACGTACATCGGCCGCATCATCCGCGGTCAGGTGCTCTCCTTGCGCGAGAAGGAGTTCATCGAGGCGGCCCGGGCGAGCGGCGCACGGGCGCGCACCATCATCTTTCGCGAGATCCTTCCTAACCTAGTGGCCCCGATCATCGTCTACTCGACGTTGATCATTCCGCAGAACATCCTGCTCGAAGCGGCGCTGTCGTACCTCGGCGTCGGGATCACCCCGCCCCGCGCGAGCTGGGGGCAGATGCTCTCGGATGCGACCCCGATCTACAACACTGCGTGGTGGTACTTCGCCTTCCCCGGAGGCGCACTGCTCTTGACGGTGCTGGCATTCAACCTTCTGGGCGACGGTGTCCGCGACGCCCTCGATCCTCGAACAACCACATGAAGGAGGGTGCATGAGACGGCGAACCGCTGTCATCGCCGGTCTGGCCGGCGCGCTCGCCCTTGTCGCCGCCGGCTGCGGCGGAGGGGGACACAGCAACGCAACAGGTGGGGTGCAGGGCGCCAGTCATACGCTGGTGACCTCGGGCGCCAAGAAGGGCGGCACGATCACCGTCCTCTCCGAGGGCGACATCGATCACCTCGATCCCGGCGCCGCCTACTACCAGTTCACGTACGCGATCACGTACGTGACGCAACGTCCGCTGCTCGCATACAAGCCGAACAGCATTCAGCCGGTGCCGGATCTGGCGGCGAGCATGCCGACGGTCTCCAACGGCGGGAAGACGATCACCGTGCACATCAAGCACGGGATCAAGTTCAGCCCGCCCGTCAACCGCGAGGTCACTTCGGCCGACGTCAAGTACGCGATCGAGCGCGGCTTCGACGCCGCGGTCGGCAACGGCTATGCGACCGCGTACTTCGGGGTCATCAAGGGCGCTCCGACGAAGATCGGGAACACGGTCCCGAACATCGCGGGGATCCAGACGCCGAACAAGTACACGGTCGTGTTCCAGCTCTCGAAGCCGAGCGGCATCTTCGTCTCGGCCCTGCAGGAGCCGCTGACGGCGCCGGTGCCGGCCGACTACGCCCGCAAGTTCGACAAGGGAACGCAGTCGTCATACGGCAACCATCAGGTCGCGACCGGCCCGTACATGGTCCAGAACAACGCGCAGGGCGTGATCACGGGCTACTCGCCCGGCAAGTCGATCGTCCTCGTCCGCAATCCCAACTTCAACCCGAAGACGGACTGGCGGCCGGCGTACGCCGACAAGATCGTCTTCAAGGAGGGCTTCGACCCGTCGGTCGCGACGAGGCAGATCCTCGCCGGCCAAGGCGACGTCAACGGTGACTTCCCGCCGCCGCCCGCCGAGTTGAAGTCGATTCTGTCCAACTCGAGCCAGAAGAGCGAGCTCGAGTTCACGCCGGCGGCGGGCAACAGGTTCGTCGCGCTCAACACGGCGAAGCCGCCGTTCAACAACAAGTACGTTCGAATGGCGGTCGCGTACGTCCTCGACAAGAACGCCATGCGCCTCACGCGCGGTGGCCCGATCGACGGCAAGATCGCCACGCACTTCATCGATCCGAGCTTCGGGAGCCAGGGCTTCAACCAGGCCGGCGGCTTCACCTTCGACCCGTTCCCGAGCGCGAACAACTCGGGTGACGTGGCGAAGGCCGAGGCGATGCTGAAGAAGGCGGGCTACAAGAGCGGCAAGTTCACCGGCCCGCAGGTGACGATGGTCGCCGACAACTCGCCTCCGGGCTCGAATACGGCCCAGGTGGTGGCGAACAGCCTGGAGAAGGTCGGCTTCAAGGTGAAGACGATCTCCGTCCAGCACTCGGCGATGTACACCCGCTTCTGCGGTGTGCCGAAGAACACGCCGAACATCTGCCCGAACGTCGGATGGCTCGCGGACTTCCACGAGCCGCAGGCGGATCTCGACGCGAACTTCAACGGGAAGAACATCCTCCCGGCCAACAACGTCAACTGGTCGTTGCTCAACGATCCGACGATCAACGCCCTGATGGCGAAGGCCGAGGTCGAGCTCAACCCGGAGAAGCGCTGGGCCGACTGGGGGCACATCGACGACCTGATCACGGAGTCCGCTGCGGCGATCCCGTGGATCTGGGAGGACAGCCCGACGCTGTACTCGACGAAGGTGACGCACGCGTCCGAGCTCTGGAACGGCGGCGAGCCGGATGTGTCGTTCATGTCGGTGAAGTAAGGAGATGACGAACGCGAGCAGGAGCGGGAGAACCTAAGTGGGCGCCTATATCGTCAGGCGCTTCCTCTGGGCGATCCTGCTCCTGCTCGTCGTCAGCTTCCTGACGTTCGTCATCTTCGACGTCTTCCCGTCCGCCGATCCGGCGGTGTTGCGGGCGGGACGAAACGCGACGCCGGCGCTCATTCACCAGATCCGCATCAACCTGGGCCTGAACAAGCCGTTCTACATCCAGTACTGGAGATACCTCAAGGGCCTCGCCCTGCACTTCGACCTCGGGTACTCGTACTACAACAGCGAATCGGTGCGGTCGGAGATCTTCTCGCGGCTGCCGGCGACGATATCGCTGACGGTCGGCGCGTTCATCGTGTGGATGCTCATCGGGCTTCCGGTCGGCATCGTCTCGGCCATTCGCCCGCGGACGCTCCTCGACCGGACGCTGATGGGCGGCGCGCTCGTCGCCATCTCCGCGCCGGTGTACTTCATCGGGCTCCTCGCGCTCTTCCTGTTCGCGAACGGGACGGGTCTCGTGAACTGGTTCGACGGAGCCGGAAGCTATGTGCCGATCTCGCAGAGCCCGGCGACATGGTTCGGCTCGCTCATCCTGCCGTGGTTCACGCTCGCAGCCGCATTCGCCGCCTTCTACGCCCGAATGACCCGCGGCAATCTCATCGACACGATGGGTGAGGATTACATCCGGACGGCGCGGGCGAAGGGCCTGCGTGAGTCGCTCGTCATCGGAAAGCACGGTCTGCGGGCGGCGTTGACGCCGATCGTGACGATGGCGGGGATGGATGTCGGCCTGCTCCTCGGCGGCGCGATCCTCACCGAGACGGTCTTCAACATCCCCGGCGTCGGTCGCTACGCGTACGAGGCGATCACGAACTCGGATCTGCCGGCGATCCAGGGCACCGTCCTCTTCGGCGCGTTCTTCATCGTCTTCGCGAACCTCGTCGTGGACATCCTCTACGCATTCCTCGACCCGAGAGTCACGTACGGCTGATGGCGCTGCTCGAGATCGACGACCTGCATGTCTCCTTCAAGACGATGGACGGCGTCGTCCGTGCGGTCGCGGGCGTCTCGCTCTCGCTCGACGCTCGCAGGACGCTCGGCATCGTCGGCGAGTCGGGCTCGGGCAAGAGCGTGACGGCGCAGACGATCGTCGGTCTGACCCGGTTTCCCAACGCGAAGATCTCCGGCCGGATCATGTTCGACGGACGGGACCTCGTCTCGATGGACGCGGACCACCTGCGCGACATTCGCGGTGCGCGGATCGCGATGATCTTCCAAGACCCGCTTTCGTCCCTTCACCCCTTTTTCAAGGTCGGCCACCAGATCGTGGAGGCGATTCGCGTCCACGAGGACGTCCCGCGCGACGTCGCGAAACGGCGGACGATCGAGGCGCTGCGCTCGGTCGGAATCCCGAGCCCGGAGGAGCGCTTCGACTCGTTTCCGCACGAGATGTCGGGCGGCATGCGCCAGCGCGTGATGATCGCGATGGCGCTTGCGCTGCGCCCCGACATCCTCATCGCCGACGAGCCGACGACCGCGCTCGACGTCACCGTGCAGGCGCAGGTGCTGGAGCTGATCCAGGCCCTGCGCGACGACTTCGGCACGGCCGTGATCCTGATCACGCACGATCTCGGCGTCGTTGCGCAGATGTGCGACGACGTCGCAGTGATGTACGCGGGCCGCGTGCTCGAGCAGGCCCCGCGCGAGGTGCTGTTCGACGGGCCACAGCATCCGTACACATGGGGCCTCCTGCAGTCGATCCCGCGACTCGACGCACCGCGCAGCGACCGGCTGAGCCCGATCGCCGGGTCGCCGCCGAGCCTCATCAACGTCCCCCGCGGCTGCACCTTCCATCCGCGCTGCCCGTACACGCCGCCGCCCGCGCTCGAGACCGAGCCGCCGCTCGAGGAGGCCGAGCCGGGGCATCTCGTTCGCTGCCACCTCTCCGTCGAAGAAAGGAGGAGGCTGTGGCAGTCGCTGCAGAGCGAGCACCCGGCGCTGAGGTAGACGAGAGCCTTCTCGTCGTCCGCGACCTCGTCAAGCACTTCCCCATCCGGAAGGGCGTGCTCCAGCGGGAGGTCGCCCGTGTGCACGCCGTGGACGGGATCGAGTTCGACGTGCGCCGCGGGGAGACGTTCGGGCTCGTCGGCGAGAGCGGCTGCGGCAAGTCGACGACGGCGCGCCTGATCACGCGGCTGCTCGCGCCGACGAGCGGCTCGATCGTCTACGACGGCAAGGACATCAGCTCGTGGACCGAGCGCCGGCTTCGCCCGCTCCGCCGCGACGTGCAGATGATCTTCCAGGATCCGTACGCCTCGCTGAATCCCCGCCGCTCGATCGGGACGATCATCGGCGAGCCTCTGCGGCTTCTCGGTGTGTCCGATCGCAGCGCGCGCCGCGTGCGCGTGCGCGAGGTGATGGAGCGCGTCGGCCTCAATCCCGAGCACTACAACCGCTATCCGCACGAGTTCTCGGGAGGCCAGCGCCAGCGCATCGGAATCGCGCGGGCGATCGTCCTCGAGCCGAAGCTCATCGTCGCCGACGAGCCGGTGTCGGCGCTCGACGTCTCCATTCAGGCGCAGGTGCTGAATCTGCTCCAGGAGCTGCGTGACGAGATGGGCTTGACGCTCGTCTTCATCGCTCACGATCTCTCGGTCGTCCGGCACATGTGCGACCGGATCGCCGTCATGTACCTCGGCAAGATCGTCGAGCTCGCCACGGGCGATCGGCTGTACGCGCACCCACGCCATCCGTACACAGGGGCGCTCATGTCGGCGGTGCCCGTGCCGAAGTCGGCCGCCGGTCGCGGGCGGCGGCGCGTCGTCCTCGCGGGCGATGTTCCGAGCCCCGTCTCGCCTCCGCCCGCGTGCCGCTTCCACACGCGCTGCTGGAAGGCGCAGCAGATCTGCCGCGAGGAGGAGCCGCCGCTCGAGTCGAAAGGCGAGCAGGACGTCGCCGCCTGCCACTTCCCCCTCTCCGAGGGCGAGGTCGACGCTCTCACGCGGCCGTCGACCGAGTGACCGTCCGCGGCGCGTCCGCGGGTCCGGCAGCGATCTAGCCGCCGCTGATGGCGGCGATCACGTCGACACGAGAGCGCGCATCGAGCGGAGTCCCGAGGCTTGCGCGCTCCCGGTCGACATACACGTGAATGTGCGTTCGCAGGTGCGGGCCCGGCTCGCACAGGCGGTCGCGCATGCCGGGCCACCGGCTTTCGAGCTCGTCGATGACGGCCTGGACGCTGCCCGCGTCGACGTCGATCCGCCGGGAGAGCCCGGGGAACAAGGGCGTCAGCGTCCCGGGAAGGTGCACGTCCGCCATCAGTCGACGATCGCGACCTCGACGGAGGAGATCGGCGGGAGGTAGCTCGCGATCTCGCTCCAGCTCTCCCCCTCGTCGTTGGACGCGAACAGCTGGCCCGTGCTCGTGCCGAAATAGAGGCCCGGCGTGTCATAGGAGTCGATCGTCATCGCCCCGCGCAGCACGCCGAGATACGCGTCGTGCTGCGGCAGCCCGTCGCGCAGAGGGCGCCAGCTGGAGCCCGCGTCGCGCGTCTGCCAGACCGTTGCCTTCCCCTCCGGCATCGTCCGGCCGTGCCCGGGGTCGAGCGGAATGACGTAGAACGTGTCGCGGTCGTGCGGATGCGCGGCGGCCCCGAAGCCGAACTCCGTCGGGAGGCCCTCGGTGATCTCCGTCCAGGAGTGGCCGTCGTCGTCGCTGCGATGCATGCCGACGTGGTTTTGCTGATAGAGGCGCGTGTCGTCCGCCCGCACCATCCGATGCACGCAGAAGCCCACCTCCTCGTGCGCACGCGGCCAGTCGGCCCGGAGCCCGCGGTTGCGCGGCGTCCACGACGTTCCGCCGTCGGTCGTCTCGAACAGGCCGACGCCCTGGACGATCGTCCAGAAGCGCGCGTCGTCGGCGTCGTCGAGCGCGAGCGCCGAGATGCCGAGATGGCCCGGAGGCTGGTTTGCGGGATCGTCCCACGCCTCGCTGCCCGGCTGCCCGGCGAGCGTCGTCAGCAATGAGAACGTCTCGCCGCCGTCGGTGCTCTGGAAGATGCCCGGAGCCTCGACGCCCACGAGCACACGGCCGTTCCGCGCCGCGAGGGACGACACCTTCGAGACCTTCTTGCCGCTCGCCTCGTCGTAGGCGAGCCCTTCGCTCGAGAGCGTCCACGTCTCGCCGAGGTCCTTGCTCCGCCACACGGCGGAGCCGTGCCACTCGCTCGCCGCGGCCGCGTAGATGTCGCCGGTGACCGCGTCGCGGACGGCGTGATACACCGGCCAGCCTTCGCAGTACGGGCCGCGCAGCGTCCAGTCGCGACGGTCGGCGTCGCTCTCGAGCACGAACGCGCCCTTGCGCGTGGCCACCAGCACCAACGTCTTCGGCATGTCTTCCTCCCGGTTAGCGCCCTAGGGGTTCACCCTAGTCAGACGGCCGAGGCTGGGCAAACTCATCGCAGCTGCGTAGATCGCGACGGCGGTCGAGACGATCACCGTGCTCGGCGGCACCATCGGGAACACGTAGGCGAGCGTCAGCCCGACCCAGACCGAGGCGAGCGCGAAGCCGCCGGAGAGACAGAGACCCGCCCAGGGCCGCGCCGTCAGGCGGTGTGCCGCGCCGGCCGGGGCGGCGAGCAGGCCGAGGAGGAGGAGCGCGCCGACTGCCTGTGTCGCCTCGGCGGCGACGAGCCCGACGAGCGCGAGGAACACCAGGCCGAGGGAGCGGACGGGGACGCCCTGGGCGGCGGCGACGCCGGCGTCGAGCGACGCGTACAGGAGAGGGCGGGCGATCGCGGCGAGGATCGCGACCGCGACGGCGGCGAGCACGACGCTCGTGCGCACGTCGGCCGTGCTGAGCCCGAAGATCGAGCCGAAGAGCACGCGGACGCCCGCAGCGCCGTTCGTCGCGCTTCCGTTCGTCGTGAAGAGGGCGAGAAAGAGGACGCCGAGGCCGAGCGTCCAGGCGAACAGCGTGCCGATGACCGTGTCGTCCGCCCGCGCGCGCTCGCCGAGCCCGCCGATTGCGACCCCGCCGAGGATGGTCGCCCCGAAGAGGCCCGCTCTGAGGTCGACGCCGAGCGCGGCCGCGGCGAGCGCGCCGGTGAAGGCGACGTGGCTGAGGGCGTCGCCCGCGAACACCTGCGCGCGCAGGACGACGAACCATCCGACGAGCCCGCACGCGATGCCGACGGCGCTCCCGGTGACGAGCGCGTGGCGCATGAACTCCTGCGCGAGCATCAGGTGGCGGCCCTGGCGACGACGTAGACGGCGAACGCGACCGACGTGATCCAGAAGCCGACGGGATAGACGGAGAAGTACGCGAGCGCGAGCCCGGTCCACGTGACCGCGAGCGCGAGCGCAACCGACACCGCGACTCCGGCGACCGGGCGTGCGGTGATGCGGTGCGCCGCCGCTGCGGGCGTCACGAGCAGGGCGAAGACGAGCAGGGCGCCGGTGATCTGCGCCGTCTCCGCGACGGAGATGCCGAGGACGAGGAGGAAGCCGAGGCCGAGCAGCCGCACGCGGATGCCTGCGGCGCCGGCGACATCGGGATCGACCGACGCGTAGAGGAGCGGCCGCGCAGCCACCGCGACGAGCGCGAGCGTCGGGGCGGCGACGAGGAGCAGGACGAGCACCTGGTCGCGCGTGACCCCGAGAAAGGTCCCGAACAGGAGCGAGTCGAGATCGCTGAGGAGACCGTGGTACAGGCTGATGAAGAGAAAGCCGAGCGCGAGCGCGAGCGCCTGCACGGATCCCGTTGCGGCGGACTCCCGCGAGAGGCTCCGGCGCGAGCCGGATGCCGCGGCGAGCGCGACCGCGCCGGCGCCGCAGGCGAGGTAGTAGCCGGCGATGACGGGGACTCCGGCGAGCCCGGCCGCGGACGCCCCCGTGAACGCGGTCAGGGACAGCGTGTGCCCGGCGAACGACTGTCGGCGCAGCACCATGAACCAGCCGACAACGCCTGCCGTGACGGCGACGATCGTCCCGGCCGCGAGCGCGTGCTGCATGAAGGGATACGCGACGAGCTCGCGGGCATCGTGCACCGGGTGCCAGTCGAGGCCGGTGAAGACGGCGCTAGTGGGCATGGTGGCCGTGAAGATCCGGCGCGCCGACGACGACGAGCCGCCCGTCGGATGCGTGCAGCACCTCGACCGGAACGCCGTACAGAGCCGTCAGCGCCTCGGTGGAGATCACGTCCTCGGGGCGGCCCTCGACGGCGGTGCCGCCGGCGAGGTAGATGACGCCGTCGAGGTAGGAGATGATCGGGTTGACGTCGTGCGCCACGAGCATGACGGCGACGTCCCTCTCCCGGCAGATCCGGCGGATGAGGGCGGCGACGCCGATCTGGTTCGGAAGGTCGAGGCTGTCGAGCGGCTCGTCGAGCAGCAGCAGCTGCGGCTCGCGGACGAGCGCCTGCGCGATGAGCAGCCGCTGCTGCTCTCCGCCGGAGAGCTCACCGATCGGCCGCGCCGCATAGTGGCCGGCTCCGACGAGATCGATCGTCTCGGCGACGCGGGCGGCCGCAGCTCGGCTGCGCCGTCCGGGGAGCGGCACGCCGAAGCGCGCGCCGTCGAGGCCGAGCCGCACGACGTCGACGCCGCGGATGCGCGTCGAGGGGTCGAAGCTTCGTCGCTGCGGGAGGTAGCCGATACGGCCGTTCGCGCCGCCCGGCGGCCTCCCGAGGATGGACGCGCGCCCGGCCGCGAGCGGCTGAAGGCCGAGGACGGCACGGACGAGCGTCGACTTGCCCGCGCCGTTCGGTCCGAGGACCGCGACGAACGCTCCACGCTCGACGGTGACGCTGACGTCGCGCCAGACCGTCCTTCCGCCGACGCGAGCCTCGGCATCCCTGAGCTCGACTGCGCTCATCTGCGCGCGAGGGCGAGCTCGAGAGCCTTCAGCTGCCGCACCTGCCATTGCTCGAAGGTCGCGTTCGCGGGCGCGAGCGTCTCCGTGATCGTCACCACCGGAATGCGGTCCGCCCGCGCCCGCGAGGTGAGGCGCGCGACGTCGGGCGTGCTGTTCTGGGCGTTGTAGACCCACACATCGATCTCGCGCCGCGCGATCTGCCGGTCGATCGTCGTGATGTCACCGGCGGTCGGCTCCGAGCCCTCGGAGATCGCCTGCAGGAACGACGGCGGCGTCAGGAGCCGCAGGCCGAGCGTCCGTGCGAGCGGCGCGAAGATGCTCTCCGACGCGCCGACAGGCGCTCCGCCGAAGCGGCGTCTGATCGCCGCGATCAGATGGTCGTACTGCGCGAGCGCGTTCGTGCGGAAGCGCGACGCGAGCGCACGGAAGTACGGCGTGCTCGTCGGGTCGAGCTTCGCGTACGCGCGCGTGATCGCGGCCGCGACCGTGCGAACGTTCGCCGGCGAATACCACAGGTGCGGGTTTCCGCCCGTCCTCGCGCCGACGAGATCGCCGACGGTGAGGACGATGCGGCCGGAGACCGGGTTCGCGGCGATCAGCTTCGACGCCCATGCGTCGTAGCCGTCGCCGTTGACGATCAGGAGCTGGGCAGTGGCGAAGCCGCGCGCGTCGACCGCGGTCGGCTCGTAGTCGTGCGGATCCGCCGCCGGGCTCGCGACGACGCTCGTCACCCGGACGCGGCTTCCGCCGAGCTGCGCGGCGAGGCTCCCCCACATGTTCTCGGCGGCGACGACGTGGATCTGGCCGGCGGCGAGGAGGGCGGCGAGCGCGTGCATCGCGCCGGACTCTACCGATAATCGTTATCATTCTGCCGATGGAGGACTGGACGACCGCCACGCTGGCGGCGCTCGAGCGCGACGGCCGCCGGCGGAGCGCCGCGCGAACGGCCGTGATCGAGCTGCTCGGCCGCCAGTCCTGCTGCGTGAACGCGCAGGAGATCTTCGATGCTCTCCGCCACGAGGGCCGGCGGGTCGGGATCGCGAGCGTCTACCGGACGCTCGAGCAGCTCACACGCGACGGCTTCGTCCAGCGCGTCGACGTCGGCGCGTCGACGGCCCGCTACGAGCCGGTGCACCCGGGCGGCGAGCATCATCACCATCTCGTGTGCGCCGACTGCGGGAAGGTCGAGGCGTTCGCCGATCCCGAGCTCGAGCGGGCGCTCCACAAGGTGGAAGGCGACACCGGCTATTCGGTCGCGCACGACGTCGTCCTCCGTGGCGTCTGCGACGACTGCGCGACCTAGTCCAAAAGCGCGTACCGCCGGTAGCGGCTACGGCGCGTCGCCGGCACGAGCGACGAGAAACGCAAGCTGCTCCCGCAAACGCGAAAGCTCGCTTTCGCGCTCGGCGAGAGCACGACCTCGAGCGCCGCGCACGCGGAGAAGCTCGAGCTCGCGGACGTCGACGCGTATCCGCCCGAGGAGCCGCTCGATCTGTCGCTCTCTCTTCATGCTCCGATCGTCCGCGTCGCGCATGAGCGCCGGATGAAACCGAGCTATGAATTCGTGATGAGCCTGGCGCCCCGTCCGTGCGTGAGGAAGCTCACCGACCAGCGGATGAAGACGAGCACGCGGTTCTGGAAGCCCACGAGGTACCACAGGTGCACGACGAGCCACGTCAGCCAGGCGGGGAATCCGCTGAGGTGGACGCCTTTGATGTCCGCGACGGCGGCCGCGCGCCCGATGGTCGCGAGGTTGCCCTTGTCGCGGTAGCGAAACGGCTGCGTCGCCCTCCCCGCCAGCCGGTCGCGTACGAGGCGCGCCGCGTAGCGCCCCTCCTGCATCGCAACCGGCGCGACGCCGGGGAGCACGGCGCCGCCGATGCGCACCATGTCGCCGAGCGCGAGCACCTCCGGGTGGCCGGGGAGCGTCAGGTCCGGCGCGACGCTCACTCGGCCGGCGCGATCGCGCTCGGCGCCGGTCAGCTCCGCGAGCCGCGACGCGAGCCCGGACGCCGTCACTCCCGCCGCCCATACGACCGTTCGGGCCGGGATCCGCTCGTCGTCGATCGTCACGCCCGCCTCGTCGATGCCGGTCACCGCGCGCCCCGTCATCACCGTCACGCCGAGCCGCTCGAGCTGCTGCTTCGCCTTTGCGGAGAGGGACGGCGGGAACGTCCCGAGCACGCGGTCGGCGGCCTCGACGAGCAGGATGCGCGCCGTGCGCGGATCGATCCGGCGGAAGTCGTGCGCGAGCGTGTCGCGCGCGAGCTCGCCGATCTGGCCCGCCATCTCGACGCCCGTCGGGCCCGCGCCGACGACGACGAAGGTCATCCACGCCTTCTCCCGCGCCGCATCGGTCTCCTCCTCCGCCGCTTCGAACGCAGACAGGAGCCGGCTGCGGACGACGAGCGCGCTCTCGAGCGACTTCACCTCGTGCGCGTGCTGCCGCCAGCCGTCGTGCCCGAAGTACGCGTACGCCGATCCGCCCGCGACGATGAGCGTGTCGTACGCGATCCGGTCCGGCGCCTCCACCTCCCCGACCGGGCGGAGCTCGACCTCGCGCGCGTCGAGATCGAAGTCGGCGACTTCGGCCAGAAGAACGCGCACGTTGCGGTCGCGCGTGAAGACGGCGCGCAGCGGATACGCGATCTCCCCCGGCGAGAGCGCGCCCGTCGCCACCTGGTAGGTCAACGGCTGGAAGAGGTGGAAGTTGCGCCGGTCGACGAGCGTGACGTCCACGTCGGCATGGCGCAATCCGAGCGTCGCCTGCAGTCCGCCGAAGCCGCCGCCGACGACGACGACGCGATGCCTCACACCCGGTCGTTCTCGTCGACGTCCTGCGACCGCTCCTCCGAGCGCGGTCACTCGATCACGAAGGCGACGTTGTCGACGAAGCACCAGCTCCAGTCCTCGCCGGGCTCCGCCGACCTGATGATCGGGTGGGAGGCTTCGCGGGCGTGCTTCGAGGCGTGTTTGTTCGGCGAGTCGTCGCAGCAGCGGATGCCGCCGCACTCCATGCACATGCGCAGATGCAGCCAGGTGCCGCCGATCTTCAGGCAGTCCTCGCAGCCGGCGATGTGTTCGGGCACCTCGGTGAACGCGATCGTGTCGAGATGGGAACAGACGGGCGTGCTCATGCGACTCATCCTGCCTCTCGTCCGTGCGACGATGCCGGTATGCGCGCGTCCCCGAGCGGGATATTCGCGCTCGCCACAGCATCGCACGCGTACCTGGAGCTGCGGGGAGCCGATGTCGGCATCTCGTGCGCGCGATCGCGGGCCTGCGCGGGCCGCGGACGACGATCGGCGGCGACCGATGGCACGCCCGACGCGCTGCGCTTCCGCGCTACCGCCGGCGCGCCAGCCGCTCGATCGCGCGCGCCACGAGCGCCGGCTGCTCGAGCATCGAGAGGTGCCCCGCACCGGGGATCTCGACGAACGGCGCGTGCATCGTCTCCGCCGTCCGGCGCCCGGCGGAGACGGAGTCGACGGTGTCCTTGCTCCCCCAGACGACGAGCGCGGGAACGCGCACGGCCGCGAGCGTGGCGCCCGAGACGCCCTGGATCCCGTGGCCGAGCATCGACGCGAACGCGGAAGCGGTGCCGCTCACGCGGAACGGACGCTCGAACTGGTCGATCGCCGCCTGCGGGATCGGGCGGGCCGTCCGGCCCCATGCGCTCGCGAGGCCGCGGCGGAAGAGCCAGCTCCATCCGGTAGCGAGCCGGTACAGCGACGTGAACCATGGCGGCACGAGGAGGTCGGTGAGCCACCCTGGGCCGCCGCCGGGCAGCGCGTCGCCGTCGAGGAGGACGATGCCCGCGACGGCGCCGGGGGACCGCGTCGCCATCGAGACGGCGACGGCCGCGCCGAGCGAGTGGCCGACGACGAGGGGCCGGCGTAGGCCGAGCCGTGCGTCGAATGCCCGGACGAGCTCGGTCCAGTGCGCGAGCGTGAAGGGGCCGCGCCGTTGCGAGTACCCAAACGGCGGCAGGTCGAGCGCATAGACGCGATGCGCTCGGCCGAGGATGGGGCCGGTCTCGTTCCAGACCCACGACGGCTCGACGAATCCGCCGAGGAGGACGATCGGGCTGCCGTGCGACCCCCACCGGCGGTAGGCGAGCTGCGTTCCGTCCGCGCGGACGTAGGGGCCGGGATAGAGCTCCGTCGCGGCGACGTCGCGACCGGCGGTCGCGGCGTTGTACGCGAGCGAGGCGATCGTGAGCAGGGCGACGAGCGCTGCGAGCGCGATGCCGACGCGTCGCAGCAGGCGCCTCAAGCGACGGGCGGGGGCGAGCCCTCGAGGCTGGCGGCGAGCGGCGGATCCCACGCGCAGACGGTGCACGCGTACGCTGTCACCGAACGGCAGAATGCGAGCGCGTCGGCCGGCGTCGCGTCGTCCGAGTCGAGAACGTACTCGCCGAGCGTCTCGTTCCAGCGCGCCGCATCCGGTGAGAGCCTCTGGCCGGCGAAGCCGGCGGGCGACGGGTACGCGTAGCCGTAGAAGGCCGCCCTCCCGTAGCGGGTGTCGCCGGGCCACCAGCCGAGCTCGATCTGCTGCGCGTCGCCGGCGTTGCGCCAGATGAAGTCGTCGGACGGCGGCTCGGCCGTCCTCCCGGAGAAGAGCGACACGGCGAGGTCGAAGCTGCCCCACCACATGTTCAACGGCGTCGATCGTCCCCGATACGGCGCCCGTGCGGCGGCGAGCACGAGCGCGGCGCGCGTCGCATGGTCGAAGTACGCACCAACGGCGGCGGCGTCGTAGGTGGCGCGCTCGGTGTCCTCGTCGAGCGGCGCGCTCCACGGCACCTCTTGCGGCGTCATCGAGATCTCGACCGCTCCTGCCAGCTCGCGCACGGCGGCGAGCACGTCGCGCGTCACCCCTGCGACCGCACGGTCGGGCGTCAGCGGGACGCGCCGCTCGCGCCCGTCGCTGTGCTCGACGGCGGCCTCGTGACGATGGAGGTCGAGCGCGACGACGAACGCGCCCGATCCGTCGGGCGCCGGGAGCGGGAGCGTCTCCATCCCGCGCGCCGTCAACCGCAGCGCGGCGTGCTGCAGCTGCGGCTCCGGCGGCGCGAGCTTCGCGGCGAGCTTGCCGAGCACCTGCGAGTGCGCGTGCAGCGTGTCGCACGTCGGCTGCCAGTCGGCGTAGTCCACGGGCATACGCTACGCGCGTGCCGACTCTCGCCGTCGACCAGGGAACGACGGGCACCACCTGCCTCGTCGTCGACGGCGACCTTGCCGTTCTCGGCCGCGGCTACGCCGAGCTTCGGCAGCGTTTCCCGCGGCCGGGCTGGGTGGAGCACGATCCGGAGGAGATCTGGGGCACCGTCGTCGCCGCCGCCGAGGAGGCGATCGCCGCCGCGCGCGCCGAGCCGGATGCGATCGCGATCACGAACCAGCGCGAGACGACGATCCTGTGGGAGCGGTCGACCGGCCGGCCGGTCGAGAACGCGATCGTCTGGCAGGACCGGCGAACGGCCGAGCGCTGCGCCGAGCTCCCCGCCGATCTCATCCGCGCGCGCACCGGGCTCGTTCCCGACCCGTACTTCTCGGCGACGAAGCTCGAGTCCCTGTTGCGCGGCCGCGACCCGGCGGGGCTCGCGTTCGGCACGGTCGACGCCTGGCTCGTGTGGAAGCTGACCGGCGGACGCGTGCACGCGACCGACGAGACGAACGCGTCCCGGACGATGCTCTGCTCCCTCGAGACGCTCGACTGGGACGACGAGCTCCTGTCGCTCTTCGGGGTTCCCCGCGGCGTGCTGCCCGAGATCCGCCCCTCGGGCTCCTTCTTCGGCGAGGGCGAGCTTCTCGGCAGGAGGCTGCCCGTCCGCGGCGTCGCCGGCGACCAGCAGGCTGCGCTCTTCGCCGCCGGCGGTGCGAAGGCGACCTTCGGGACAGGCGCGTTCGTGCTCGTCGAGACCGGCGCGGCCGCCCCGCGGGGGCTTCTGCGCACGGCGGCGGCACGGCTCGACGAAGAGCCTCCGCGCCGCGCGCTCGAGGGCGCGGTGTTCGTCGCCGGCGCGGCGCTGCAGTGGCTGCGCGACGGGCTCGGCCTCATCGACGGCGCCGCGCAGAGCGAGGCGCTCGCCGCGTCGGTGCCCGATACGGGCGGCGTGTACTTCGTCCCCGCGCTGACCGGTCTCGGATCGCCGCACTGGCGGCCGGACGTGCGCGGCGCTGTCTCCGGGATCACCCGCGGGACGACGCGCGCGCACCTCGTCCGCGCGGCGCTCGAGGCGAGCGCCTACCAGACGGCCGACGTGCTCGCGGCGATGCCGCCGGTGGAGGCGCTCCGCGTGGACGGCGGGATGACCCGCAACCGGTGGCTCATGCAGTTCCTCGCCGACGTGCTCGCGATCCCGGTCGAGACGGCGGCCGAGGCCGAGCAGACCGCGCTCGGCGCAGCGCTCCTCGGCCTCGGCGTGCGGCGCTCCTCGCCCGCCGGCGAGCGCTTCGAGCCGCGTGACGACGCATCCGGGCTCTATGCGGGCTGGCGCGAGGCCGTCGCGCGTCTGACGTCGTAGCTCAGTCGAGCGGCTGGACGACGATGAGCGAGTTCCCGTCCGGGTCGCGAACCCAGAACATCGGCGGCACGGGCTCGCCGTAGCGGGTGATCTCGTCGTCGACGTCTGCGCCGGCGGCCTTCAGCGCCGCATGGTCGGCGTCGAGGTCGCTCGTGTCGATGCAGATGCCCGTCTCGCTTCCGCCGGCGGCGCGGCCGGGCGGCGGCGGCGCGATCGCGATCGTCGTCTCGCGCCCCGGGATCGCCACCTCGACCCAGCGCATGTCCGGCCCCATCGGCACGTCGACGACCTTGTCGAGCCCGAGCATGCCGACGTAGAAGTCGATCGCGCGGTCGGTGTCGGCGGCCGTCACGCAGACACGGCCGACCTTCGTCAGGTTGAGCGTCGGTGCAACCTTCGTCATCTCATGCCTCCCTGGCTCGTCGGATTCGAAGCGTAGACGGCCGGCGCCCTCCGAACTCATCGGCGGGGTCACGTCGTGACGAGCCCTGCCCCGAGCCGCGCGTGCACGAGCTGCACCGCCATCGCTCCCTCGCCGACCGCTGCCGCGCAGCGCTTCGTCGATCCGGAGCGGACGTCGCCGGCGGCGAAGATCCCGGGCACGCTCGTCTCCAGCAGGCGGTCGGCGCCGGCGGGCGGCCCGGTCAGGATGAAGCCGTTTCCGTCGTGCGCGACCGCGCCGCCGAGCCACTCGGTGCACGGCAGGGCGCCGAGGAAGAGGAAGAGAGACGAGAAGGCCATCGTCGCGCCGTCCGCCAGGGTGACCGCCTCGAGCATTCCGTCCTCGCCGTGGAGCGCGGCGACCTCGCTGCGGTCGCGCACGACCACCCCGGCGGCCCCGAGCTCGTGGATGAGGTAGTCGGACATCGTCTCGCGCAGGTCGCCGCGGCGGTGCAGCAACGTCACGAGAGCCCCGCCGCGCGCGAGCCACACGGCCGCCTGACCGGCCGAGTTGCCGCCGCCGATCACGCCGACGCGCCGGCCGCCGCAGAGCTGAGCCTCGGGAGGGCCGGCCGCGTAGAACACCGTCAGCCCTTCGAATGCGGCGAGACCGTCGACGGGAAGCCGGCGGTACTGCGCGCCGGTGGCGAGGAGCACCGCGCGCGCCGACACCTCGCGCTCGTCCTCGAGCCGCACGACGTGGCGGTCGGCTCCCGGCTCGAGCGAGAGCGCGCGGTAGGGCGTAGCCGTGCGCGCTCCGAACTTCCGCGCCTGGGTCACCGCGCGCGTCGTCAGCTCGGAGCCGCTGATGCCGGCCGGAAAGCCGAGGTAGTTCTCGATCCGGCGTGACGTCCCCGCCTGGCCGCCGAGAGCCGTCCCCTCGACGACGAGCGTCGAGAGGCCCTCGGATGCGCCGTACACCGCGGCGGCGAGCCCCGCCGGGCCGGCGCCGACGACGACGAGATCGACCTCCTCGTGCGGCGCGAGCTCGAGCCCGACTCCGAGCGCGCGGGACACCTGGCCCGCGGAGGGCCCGATGAGCTCCGTGTCGCCGGGCAACCGCACGAGCGGAAGGTCGGCCGCGTCGAGCCCCGCGACGAGAGCGGCGGCCGCGTCGTCGCCGTGCTCGGGATCGCGCCACACGTACGGCAGCCGGTTGCGGCGCGCGAACTCGACGATCGCGCTCGTCTTCGCGGACGAGCGCGGTCCGATCACCTCCATGCCGATCCCCTGGACGCGCTGGAGCGCCTCCCGCCGCGCGATGAAGGTCGAGAGCAGGAGGTCGCTCAGCGGCCCGTCCTCGAACAGGAGCGCTCGCAGCGCCTCCCGCTCGACCGCGATGTATCGCATCGGCTCGGTCGCCACGGCGCCGAGATAGACCGTCTGGCCCGACAGCAGGTTCATCTCGCCGAGGAAGCCGAACCGGCCGTGCCGCGCGATCTCGTTGCCGGCGGCATCGAGGATCGCCGCCTCTCCCTCGAGGATGGCGATGAACGGATAGCGCCGGTCGCCGATGCGGAACAGGCCCTCGCCGGCCGCCGCGGTTCGCTCCTCGCCGATCTCCGCGAGCTTCTCCAGCTGTGAGGCGGAGAGAACGGCCCTGGTGGAGACAGCCGCCATCGGTCGAGGGTAGCCGCCCCGGTGCGGTCGACGCGCTCGGCCACGCCGTCCATCTCGTAGGATCGGCGGCGGTGAACATCGTCGTCGCGAATCTGAAGGGCGGCGTGGGGAAGACGACGACCGCCGTCTACCTCGCGGCCGCGGCCGTCGAGCGCGGGTACGACCCGGTCGTGCTCGTCGATGCCGACCGCCAGGCGTCCTCGGCCGAGTGGCTCGAGGAGAGCCCGGTGGCGGGCGTGACCGTCGTCGAGGCGCCGTCCGAGCGGACGCTCGCGCGCGAGACGAAGCGGCGCAGCGGCCTCACGGTCGTCGACACCCCGCCGGGCGACCACCGCCTGACCCAGGCTGCGGTCAACGCCGCCGCCGCAGTCGTCGTCCCGACGCGCGCCGGCGGGGTCGAGCTCTCGCCGGCTCTCCTGACGCTCGAGCTCGTCCCGGCGCGCGCGAGCCGCGGCGTCGTCGTCGCGTCCGCGCGGCTCGGCACGAACGACCTCGACGAGACGGTTGCGTTCTGGCGCGACCAGAAGGTCTCCGTCTGGGGCGTCGTCCCCGAGCGCGTCGGCATCGCCGCAGGCCCCGAGGCACGGCTCTACCGCGAGGGCGTCGAGCACTACACGGACGTTCTCCGCAGCGCGCTTCGCGGCCACCGCTGACGGCTCGCCTCACGTGCCGTCGCGGCCGTGCGTTTCACTTCCTGCGATGGCGCGCGCGGTTCTCGACACCCCGATCGGCCCGCTCGGGCTCGTCGCCTCCGACACGGGGCTGAGCGGCGTCCTCTTCGACGCCCGCACGCTTCGGCCCGAAGGCAGCTCGCCCGTCCTCGAGAAGGCCGCGCGCCAGCTCTCCGCGTACTTCGACGGCGGGCTCGAGGCGTTCGAGCTGCCGCTCGAGCTCCACGGGACCGAGTTTCAACGCCGCTGCTGGCTCGCGCTCAGGACGATTCCCTACGGCCAGACGGTGAGCTACGGCGAACAGGCCCGGCGGCTCGGGCTCGGGCCGGACGCCGCGCGTGCGGTCGGTGCCGCGAACGGGAGCAACCCGATCCCGATCGTCCTCCCGTGCCACCGGGTCCTCGGCGCGGACGGATCGCTCACCGGCTTCGGCGGGGGCCTGCACGTGAAGCGCTACCTCCTCGAGCACGAAGGCGCGCTGCTGCCGCTCGGCTAGCCCTTCATGCCCTGGAGCACCGCGTCTATCCGCGCGAAGCCGCCCTTTGCGCCGTCCTCGACGCCGTACGCCATCGTCGTGTCGCGCTCCTCCGGCGTGTCGAAGAGCATCGTCTGCGTGAGCTTCGTCCGCTCGCCGAGGTCCTCGAATTCCAGCGTCTGCAGGTGATTCTGGAACGTCTGCACGAGCCGCTCCGGCGGGTCGACTTCCCGGAACTCGCCCTCGACGACGCCGTAGCCGGTGTTGAACCGCCACTTGCCGCCGGGACGAACGTC
>JAGWRZ010000165.1 GCA_028876365.1 Acidobacteriota bacterium
ACCTCCCGTTGAACGAAGAGACGCGCGGCGTCGTCAACGGCGACGCGATCGCGCGCATGCGCGACGGCGCACGGCTCGTGAACGCCGCGCGCGGAGAGCTGGTCGAAGAGGCCGCGCTGATAAAGGCGCTCGAGTCCGGCAAGCTTGCCGGTGCCGCGATCGACGTCTTCGCGCAGGAGCCCTACAGCGGCCCGCTGCTTCGGGCGCCGAACGTCGTCGTGACGCCGCACCTCGCCGCGTCGACCGACGAGGCGCAGGACCGCGCGGGCGTGATCGTCGCCGAGCAGGTCGCGGCCGCGCTCGAGGGCGGGCTCGTCACGAACGCCGTCAACATCCCCGTGATCGGCGCCGAGGACCTGGAGGTGCTCGGCCCGTACGTCCCGCTCGCGGCGAAGCTCGGCCGGCTCGCGCTCGATCTCGCCGACGGCCATGCGGACGAGATCACGATCACCGCGTACGGCGGCCTCGCGCAGTACGACACGCGCCTGCTGACGGTCGCCGCACTGAACGGCGCATTCCAGGGCCGCGCCGACCGTCCGGTCAACTACGTGAACGCTCCGCTGATCGCGCGCGAGCGCGGCATCGAGGTACGGGAGGAGCGCTCGGAGTCGGCGCGCGACTACACGAACCTGCTGCGCGTCGAGGTCGAGAGCGGCGGCGAGTCGACGCGGGTCGCGGGCACGACGATCGGCAGCGAGAACCGTCCGTGGCTCGTGCGCGCGCTCGGCTTCGACATCGAGCTCGAGCTCGCCCCGCTTCTCGTGCTCTTCCGCTACGACGACGTGCCGGGCGTGATCGGCCGGGTCGGGACGCTCTTCGGCGACGCCGGCGTCAACATCGCGAACATGACCGTGTCGCGGAGCCGCCGCGGCGGGAAGGCGCTGATGGTGCTGAGCGTCGACACGCGGCCCCCGGCGGAGCTCGTCGAGCGCATTCGCGCCGAGGGCTTCGACGACGCCCGCGTGATCGAGCTCTGAGCGGCCCTAGGCCGTCCTCGGGTTCTGCCGCCGCGCGATCGCGCGGGCGGCCTCGTGCACCTTCTCGACGATGTGGAAGTCGTCCCCGCGTTCGACGACGCGCTCGATCGTCCCGTCGCCGTGACCCGGCGCGAGCAGGAAGCACGCGCCGTCGGCACGCACGTCCTCGTACTCCTCGAGCGTCGCCTCGACCCGCTCGGTGCACTGCGGGTCGGCGCATTCGCAGATGAACTCCGTGTCCCCGGCGTCGAAGCGCCGGGCGTTCTCGGCGATCCGCTCGTTCACCTCGCGAAACGCCGACTCCGTCCTGGCTTTTCGTTCCTCAGGTGTATCCATAGTGGCAACACAACGCCAAACCCGGGAATCCGGTTGCTCGTCTACCGTGACAACGTGGAAACCTGGCCGGAGGCCGTCGAGCGGGTCGCGTCGTTCCTGCGGGGCGCCGCCGTCGACGCGAGGCTCGAGGAGTTCCCGGACGGCACGCCGACCGCGGCGGACGCCGCCCGCGCGGTCGGCTGCACGCGGGCCGAGATCGTGAAGTCGCTCGTCTTCGTGTGCGACGAGCGGCCCGTGCTCGTGCTCGTCCCCGGCGACAAGCGCGCCGACGCGGCGCGCCTCGTGGCGGCGGCGGGCGCGCGCTACGCCCGGGTCGCGCGGCCGGACGAGGTCCTGTCCGCGACCGGCTTCCCGCCGGGGGCGGTCGCGCCGTTCCCGGCTCCGCACGTCTCGCGCGTGTTCATGGACCGGGGGTTCCTGCGGCACGAGCTCGTCTGGATCGGGGCCGGCTCCGACCGCCACATGGCGGGGATCGCGCCACCCGACCTGGCGCGGCTCGCCAAGGCGGAGATCGCAGACCTGACGGAGGCCTGACCGCGGACGGGCGGGTACGATGGATCCCGTGCAGGAGACGAGCAAGATCTGGATGAACGGCGAGCTCGTCGACTGGGCGGATGCGACCATCCATGTCGGCACGCACGGCCTCCATTACGGGTCGGGTGTCTTCGAGGGCATCCGTGCGTACGACACCGACCGCGGAACGGCGATCTTCCGGCTCACCGAGCACATGGACCGCCTCCAGCGCTCGGCGAAGCTCCTGTACATGGAGCTCCCCTATTCGACGGAGGAGCTGAAGGCGGCCGCCTGGGAGGTCGTCGGGGCGAACGGCCTGCCGGAGTGCTACATCCGGCCGATCGCCTACTTCGGCTACGGGCAGCTCGGCGTCGCAGCCCAGGGCAACCCCGTCGACGTCGCGATCATGTCCTGGCCGTGGGGCACGTATCTCGGCGAGGAGGGGATGCGCGACGGCATCCGCGTCAAGATCTCGAGCTGGCAGCGCGTCGGGCCGAACGTCATCCCGCACGTCGCGAAGGCGACCGGCGTCTACATCAACTCGATGCTCGCCGTCGGCGAGGCGACGCGCGCCGGCTACCAGGAGGCGATCCTCCTCACCGCCGAGGGCACCATCGCGGACGGCTCCGGCGAGAGCATCTTCGTCGTCAAGGACGGGGTCGTGTACACGCCGGATCTCTCCGCGTCGATCCTCGTCGGCATCACGCGCGACACGATCATCCAGGTCGCTCAGGACCTCGGCCATCGCGTCGTCGAGAAGCCGCTCATCCGCACGGATCTCTATCTCGCCGACGAGGTCTTCATGGTCGGCACCGCCGCGGAGGTGACGCCGATCCGCGAGGTCGACGACCACGTCGTCGGGCCGCCCGGACCGGTGACGCAGGAGCTGCAGCAGGCCTATCTCGACACGGTGCACGGGCGCAGCGAGCGCTGGGCGCAGTGGCTCGAGTACGCCCCGAGTCGCACAGAGGCGTGAAGCAGGAGGTTCGCGCGGTCCCGCTCTCGGGGCCGTACCTCGACGAGCGTGAGGAAGAGCTCGTGCTCGAGACCGTGCGCTCCGGTCGCCTGTCGCTCGGGCCGGCCATCGACCGGTTCGAGGAGCTCTTCGCGGCGAAGGTCGGCGCTCCGTACGCCGCCGCGGTCTCGTCGGGAACGGCGGGGCTGCACCTGCTCTGCATCGCGAACGGCATCGGCGCGGGCGACGAGGTGATCACGTCGCCGTACTCGTTCGCGGCGAGCGCGAACTGCTTCGTCTACGAGGGCGGCGTCCCCGTCTTCGCAGACATCGACACGCGCACCCTGAACCTCGACCCGCGGGCCGTCGAGGCGGCGATCACGCCGCGGACGAAGGCGATCGTCGCAGTCGACATCTACGGGTATCCGTGCGAGCTCGACGCGCTGAGGGCGATCGCGGACGAGCACGGCCTCGCACTCATCGGCGACTCGTGCGAGGCGCTCGGCGCCGAGTACAAGGGCGCGCGCCTCGGCTCGCACGGCCCGAGCGCCGTCTTCGCGTTCTATCCGAACAAGCAGATCACGACCGGCGAAGGCGGGATGGTGACGACGCACTCGGAGGAGGAGTGGCGGCTCATGCGCTCGCTCCGCAACCAGGGCCGCGGCGACGCCGGCGGGTGGCTCGAGCATGTTCGACTGGGCTACAACTATCGACTCTCCGACGTGGCCGCCGCGATCGGCATCGGCCAGGTGGAGAAACTGGACGAGATCCTCGCGCTGCGCAGCCAGGTCGCGCGTCGCTACGACGAGCTGCTCGGCGCGGTTCCCGGAGTCGAGCTGCCGTGCGCCGACGACGCCGACCACGTGCGGTCGTGGTTCGTCTACGTCGTGAAGCTGCCGGACAACGAGACGCGTGAGCGGGTCATCACGACCTTCGAGCGTGAGCGGATCGGCTTCAACCGCTATCTGCCCTCGATCCACCTTCAGCCGTACATGCGCGAGCGCTACGGATTCCGTGAGGGCCTCTGTCCGGTGTCCGAGGACGCGAGCTCGCGTACGCTCGCGCTGCCGTTCTTCACCGCGCTCGAGCGCGACGCGCAGGAACGCGTCGCCGACGTCCTCGCCGCAGCGTTGTGAACGTCGCCTCGCGCGACGGGGTCCCTGCGTTCACGACGAAGGACGGCTCGACCATCCGCGAGCTCCACCACACCGAGGCGCAGAGCCTCGCCGAGGCGACGCTCGTCCCCGGGCAGTCGACGCGGCGGCACTACCACCGCGTGAGCGAGGAGATCTACCTCATCACGCACGGCTCGGGCGTGATGGAGCTCGACGGTGAGGTGCATTCCGTGAGCGCGGGCGACGCGATCCTCATCCCGCCGGGCGCGTGGCACACGATCGCCAACGGCGGCGGCGGCGACCTGCGCCTCGTCTGCTGCTGCGCACCTCCGTACTCCCACGAGGACACGTACTTCGACTAGGGGCCGCACCGACCGGTACCAGGTACGCAAACGTCTTCGTCACGAGATCGGCCGGCCGGTCAGTGGGGCCGGCGCGAAGCAGTCACGCTTTCGTCCGAGTACCTGGTACCGGTCTTTCTATAGTCCGGACATGGCGGATCGGGGGTGACGGCGGGCGCGATCCGCCGGGTCGCGGTGGACGTCGGCCCGCTCCGGGAGTCGCCCGGATTCCGTCGCCTCTGGATCGGCCAGTCGATCGCGTACGTCGCGTGGCGGATGATGCTCGTCCTCGTCCCGGTGCAGGTCTACCGCCTGACCGGGTCGACGCTCGACGTCGGCCTCGTCGCGCTCGTGCAGTTCGTGCCGCTCGTCTTCTTCACGGTCATCGGCGGCGCCCTCGCGGACACCCGCGACCGGCGGATCCTTCTCGTCGGCAGCACGATCGGCATCGCCGTCGCGCTCGCCGCGCTCGTCGCCGTCTCGGCATCGGGGCACGCAACCGTCACTCTCGTGTTCGTACTCGGCTTCGTCGCATGGTCGTCGTTCTCGCTCGGTGCAGGAGCGATCCGCTCGCTCACCGCGCGGCTCGTCCCACTCGAGCAGCTGCCGGCCGCGGCGGCCCTGAACGGGCTGTACAACAACTTCGGGCTCGTCCTCGGCCCCGCCGTCGCCGGCGTCCTCATCACCTCGATCGGCTTCGCGGCGACGTACGGCGTCTCGCTCGGCGGGATCCTGGTGTCCCTCGTCGCCGCGTACAGGCTGCCGCCCGTGCCGCCGCAGGACGACGCTCCGCGGATGACGGTCTCGACCGTCGCCGACGGGTTCCGCTATCTGCGGATGCAGCATCTCGTGCTCTCGTTCTTCATCATCGACACTCTCGCGATGGTGCTCGGGATGCCGAGCTCGCTCTTCCCGGCGCTCGCGCAGCACGTCTTCCGCGACCCGGCATCGGTCGGCTACCTGTTCGCCGCACCTGCCGTCGGCGCGTTCCTCGTCTCGCTTCTCTCCGGCTGGGCGATGCGGCTGAGACGGCAGGGGCGGGCGATCGTTCTCGCCGTCTGCGGCTGGGGGGCGACGATCACCCTCGTCGGCCTCACGCACGCGTTGTGGCTCGCGCTCCTGCTCCTCGCGGTCGCCGGCGCGGCCGACCAGGTGAGCGCCATCTTCCGTTCGACGATCGTCCTCACGGTGACGCCCGATCACATGCGCGGCCGGCTCGGCGGGATCGAGTTCGCACAGATCGCCAGCACGCCGTCGCTCGGCAACCTCGAAGCGGGCGTCGTCGCGCAGCTGACGAGCCTCCGCTTCTCGATCGTCTCCGGCGGCATCGGCTGCATCGTCGGCACGCTCGCGGTCGCCGCGATGTTCCCGGTCCTCTTCCGGTACGACGCCAGTGCTCGGGCGTGACTTCTTCGCCCGGTCGGTGCACGAGGTCGCGCCCGACCTGATCGGCGTGACGCTCCTCGTGGACGGCGTCGGCGGGACGATCGTCGAGGTGGAGGCCTACGACCAGGAGGATCCCGCGAGCCACGCCTTCCGCGGGCCGACCCCGCGGAACGCGGTCATGTTCGGGGCGCCGGGGTTCGCCTACGTGTATCGCTCGTACGGCATCCACTGGTGCCTGAACGCGGTCTGCGACGTCGAGGGACGCGCGGAAGCCGCGCTCGTGCGCGCGCTGGCGCCGACGCACGGCGTGGAGGAGATGCGCGCGCGGCGCGGCGGCGTCCCGGACCGCGCACTGTGCTCGGGCCCCGGGAAGCTCTGCCGGGCACTTGCGATCACCCGCGAGCACGACGGGCTGCCCCTCGACGAGCCGCCGTTCGCGCTGCTCGAGCGCGCGTCCGAGCCGGAGATCGTCACGGGCCCGCGCATCGGCATCACACGGGCCGCCGAGCGGCCGTGGCGCTACGGTCTCGCCGGCTCGCCGTTCCTCAGCCGCCCCTTCCGATGACATAGTCGTTCCATGCGCATCCTCCTCGTGGCGCTCATCGCGGCCATCACCCCCGCTCAGATCGTCGCGAAGCTGAATGCAGAGTGCGTCGCGAACGGCATCCCCGGCGGCGTCACGCTGAGCACGGTCGGGACGGTCGGCTGCAGGCACCACATCCGCTACGAGGAGCGCAACGGGATCACGTGGACGCACCAGGAGACCCCGGGCAGGCCCGGGTTCACGCAGGACGGCATGCTCGCCGGCGTCGGCGGCGACCAGTCGTACACGATCGGATGGGAGCACGGGAACCCGTTCGAGAACCTGCCGCTGTACATGGCGACGCTGATGGCACCGACGCTCGACGAGGTCGGGCCGTACGAGGTCGGTCGCCGCGTCTGCATGGACATCGCCCTCGGCAGCGAGCGGCTGTTCGCGAAGGACGAGCTGTTCACGTTCCCCGGGAACGGCCGCACGAACGTGCCGCCGAGCCAGACGGTGCACGGCGAATCGCCGGCGTCGCCCGGCGAGGTCGTCGGGCTGCCGCAAGGAGAGACGACCGGTCCGACGATCTACGTCTTCTCGGTCGGCCCATGGCAATTCGCCGGCCGGTTCCGCCTTCCGGTGGCGAAGCTCGTCGGGCCGGCCGGCCCCGTCGCGATCCGCGTCGTCGACCCGGCCCTTCATCCGAAGATCAAGCCGTACGTCGCGCCGGGCGTGTTCTTCCTCATCCCCGTCTCGCCGCTGCGGGCGGGCGCGCGCTACACCGTGACGGTGACCGTCGCCGGGCAGGGCGACACGCTCAGGAAGACCTGGCGCTTCACGACGGCTTGACGACGAGCGTCACCCTCATCCCGGGGGCGGCGGCGACGCCGGCGGGCGGCTTCTGCGCGACGACGCGTCCCGATTTCCGGGTCACGCTCGGCACGAGCTTCAGCTTCCGCAGCCGGAGCTGGGCCGCATGGACCGTGAGACCGACCGTGGGCGGGACGAGCCCGTGCAACGGCTTCGCGAGCACGAGCGTGACCTTGTCGAAGGAGGAGAGCGTTCCGCCCGCGGGGAACTGCTTGAGGACGACGCCGACCCGCTGACCGGCGGCCGCGGGCTCG
Organism: Acidobacteriota bacterium; assembly: GCA_028876365.1. Lineage (GTDB taxonomy): Bacteria > Actinomycetota > Thermoleophilia > Gaiellales > Gaiellaceae > Palsa-739. Next base: position 7,274 of record JAGWRZ010000165.1, read on the forward strand.
TACACGAGCTGCGCCGTCAGCGGCTGCCCCTGAAGCCGCGTCTCGGCGCTCGCGATCGTCCAGCCGACGACGTTCGGGACGTCCACCTCGTTGAGCTTGCAGTCGGCGGTGCGCGACGGCCCGCGGCCGGTGAAATAGACGATGAGCGAGGTGCTCTTGCACAGTCCGTCGTCGAGCTCGATCTGCCCGTCGCGATACGTCACCCGCTCGGTGTGCGCGCCGAGATACGGCGGCGAGGGAAACGACTTCGGCGGTGCGTTCATCGCCGCCAGCGCGGGCTGCATGAAGGCCTTCCAGATCTCCGCCGGGAACGATCCGCCGACGACAGGGCCGCCGTGGAACTCGGTCAGCATCGGCTGCAGACGGGCGGGATAGCCGACCCATACACACGTTGCGAGCTGCGGCGTGTAGCCGCAGAACCACGCGTCGCCGTAGTTCTCCGTCGTGCCCGTCTTGCCGGCGACCGCGCGCCCGGGAAGCTGTGCCGCCGTCCCCGTCCCTCCGGTGACGACGCCTTCGAGCAGCTGTGTCAGCGTCTCGTCGACGCTCGGCGACAGCGCCGTGACGCCTTTCGGCGCGTTCGCGTACACGATCTCGTTCGCGTCGTTCTCGATCCTCGTGACGACGCGGGGCTGGTCGCCGAACACCGTCCCGTCGACGCGGACGCCGTTGTTCGCGAACGTCGAGTACGCGCGCGCCATCTCGAGCACGCTCACGGGCTCGGCGCCGAGGCCGATGGCGAAGTAACTCTGGAGCGGGCCGGTGACCCCTGCCTCGTGCGCGGTCTTCACGACGTTCGCCGGGCCGACGTCGCGCGTCAGCTGCGAGAAGACCGCGTTGTCCGACACCGCGATCGCCTTGACGAGGTCGATCGGCCCCAGGTACTCGCCTTCGTAGTTGTGCACGACCCAGTACTTGTTGCCGAGGAAGATCGAGACCGGCTTCGACACGTAGGTCGTCAGGGGCGAGATCCCCTCGCGCAGCGCCGTCGCGAGCACGAACGGCTTGAACGCCGACCCGGTCTGCCGCTCGCGTGCGGTCGCGAGGTTGTACTGGCTGACGTGGAAGTTCCGCCCGCCCACCATCGCGAGGACGCTGCCGGTCATCGGGTTGACCGCGACGAGCGCGCCCTGCGGCCCGGTCGCGCTCGGGAGGATCTTCTGCACGGCGTCGCGTGCGAGCTTCTGGAGACGCAGGTTGATGGTCGTGTACACGCGGAAGCCGCTGCCGAATACCCGGCTCGCGCCGAAGCGGTTGATCAGCTGCTCCTTCACGTACTCGCCGAAGTACGGCACCTGGCCCTGCACGCCCGAGAGATGGACGTCCTGCGGCCGCGGCATCGGCGCGCGCAGCGCGGCGGCGAACTCGGCCTGCGTGATGACGTGCTGCTGGAGCATGAGCTCGAGGACGATCCCGCGCCGGTCCTTCGCCGCCTGCGGGTGGGTGACGGGGTCGTACAGGCTCGGGTCCTCCGGGATCCCGGCGAGGAGCGCGGCCTCCGGGAGCGTCAGCGTCGCCGCGTCGTGGCCGAAATACGTCTGGGCCGCACGCTCGACGCCGTAGGCGCCGTTCCCGAAGTAGATGGTGTTGAGATAGGCCGTGAGGATGCGGTCCTTCGACCAGCGCTGCTCGAGCTGCCATGCGAGGGCGGCCTCTTTCAGCTTGCGGAAGATCGAGCGCTGGTCGCCGGTGAGCGTGTTCTTCACGAGCTGCTGCGTGATCGTCGAGCCGCCCTGCACCGGCCGGCCGCGGATGTCGTTCCAGAAGGCGCGCGCCATGCCGCGGAGGTCGATGCCGCGGTGCTCGTAGAAGCGCTTGTCCTCGGTCGCGACGATCGCCTGCTTCATCCAGCCGGAGATCCCGCTCGACGGGACGAGGACCCGGCTCTCCGACCCGCGGAGAACGGCGAGGATCGTGCGGCCGTCGGAGGCGTAGATGTAGCCGTCCACCTGCTCGTGCTTCTGGCGAGAGGGGTCGAGGCCGCTCAGCTGTTGGCCCACGGCGAAGATGACGCCGTACGAGAACGACGCGAGGGAGAGGACGCCGAGGACGGCGATGAGCGCCAGGAGGCGGAGCTTGCGGATCCGGCGCCCGCCATGTCTGCGCAGCGGCACGGGAGCCGGATTGTAGGCGCCCGAGACCACTAAACTCGCCCGCGTGACCGTTCGCCCGTACGGAACGTGGCCCGGGGCGCTCGATGCGCGCACGGTCGCCCGGGCGGGCGGGCGCCGCTTCTCGACGGTGGGGATCATCGGCGCGCGCGTCCGCTGGAGCGAGGCGCGGGCGGAGGAGGGCGGCCGCGTCGTCGTCGTCGACTCCGCTGCGGGCGACCTCACCCCGTCCGGCGCGAACGCACGCACGCGCGTGCACGAGTACGGCGGCGGGGCCGTCTGGTACCACGGCGACTCCGTCTTCCATTCCGAGTTCGCCGACAGCCGCCTCTACCGGGACGGGACGCCGATCACCCCGGAGCCGCCGGAGCCGCATGCCCTCCGCTACGCCGACGGCGTCGTCACGCCGGACGGCTCGACCATCATCTGCGTCCGCGAGCGGCACGAGCGGGGAGCCGTCGTCAACGAGCTCGTCTCGCTGCCCGCCGACGGGTCGTCGGAGCCGACCGTCATCCAGTCCGGGCACGACTTCTACATGGCGCCGCGCCTGGATCCCGCCGGCGGACGGCTCGCGTGGCTCGCGTGGGACCACCCGAACATGCCGTGGGACGGGACGTACCTGTACGTCGACGGCGCGGTCGTCGCGGGCGGCCCGGACGAGTCGGTGATCGACCCGCAGTGGTCGCCGGACGGGGCGCTCCACTGGTGCTCGGACCGGACGGGCTGGTGGAACCTCTACCGCGAGGGCGAGGCGCTGACCTCGCTCGACGACTCCGAGATCGGCGGCCCGGCCTGGGTCTTCGGGACGATGCGGTACGCGTTCCTCGCCGAGGGACGGATCGTCTGCGTCGTCACGCGCCGCGCGTCCGATGCGCTCCACGTGCTCGAGGACGGCGCGTTGCGCGACCTCGGCCTCGGCTGGACGTCGTTCTCGAGCACCGCGCTCGCCGCCGACGGGTCGCGCGTCGTCTTCTCGGCCGGCTCGCCGACCGAGCCCGCCACGCTCGTCTCCTACGACGTCGACGCCGGGCGGGAGGATGTCCTCCGCCGGTCGCTCGAGATCGGTCTCGACCCGGCGACGATCTCCGTCCCGCGCGCGATCGAGTTCCCGACAGGCGACGGCGTCAACGCGCACGCCTTCTACTACCCGCCCGCGAATCCCGGCTTCGACGGGCCGGCCGACGAGTCCCCGCCCCTCCAGGTCACGGCGCACGGCGGACCGACGGCCCACGTCTCACCGCATCTCGACCTCGAGGTGCAGTACTGGACGCAGCGCGGGATCGGCGTCGTCGACGTCAACTACCGCGGCAGCACCGGCTACGGCCGCGCATACCGGCGCCTGCTGAACGGGCGCTGGGGCGAGATCGACTGGGCGGACTGCGTCTCGGCGGCGGCGCATCTCGCCGAGGCGGGCGAGACGGACGCGGCGCGGACGTGGGTCGAGGGCGGCAGCGCGGGCGGCTACGTCGTGCTGTGCGCGCTCGTCTTCGATCCGGAGGCCTTCGCGGCGGGTGTCAGCTACTTCGGCGTCGCCGATGCAGAGGCGCTCGCCCTCGACACGCACAAGTTCGAGTCGCGCTACCTCGACTCCATGATCGGGCCGTACCCGGAGCGCGCCGACCTCTATCGCGCGCGGTCGCCGGTGCACTTCGTCGACCGTCTCGAGCGTCCGCTCCTCCTCCTGCAGGGGCTCGACGACAAGGTCGTGCCGCCCGCCCAGGCAGAGGCGATGGTCGAGGTGCTCGAGCGGAAGGGCATCCCGTACGGCTATCTCGCCTTCGAGGGCGAAGGGCACGGCTTCCGCCAGGAGGAGAACGTCGTCCGCTCGCTCGAGGCGACGCTGTCCTTCGCCGGGCAGGTGTTCGGCTTCGAGCCCGACGACGACATCGAGCCCCTCGAGCTGTCGGTCGCGCTTCGGTGACGGACTTCGTCCCGACGCGCCACGCCGTGCACGTGCTGCCCGAGGGCGCCCTCGAGGAGAAGCTGAAGCGCGGCCGGCCGCTGCGGGTGAAGCTCGGCATCGACCCGACCTCGCCGGACGTCCATCTCGGCTTCGCCGTCGTCCTCGACCGGCTGCGCGAGTGGCAGGATGCGGGCCACACGGTCGTGCTCATCGTGGGCGACTACACCGCGCGCATCGGCGACCCGTCGGGGCGCTCCGCGGAGCGGCCGGTGCTCGCCGACGAAGAGCTGGACGCGAATGCGAAGCGCTTCCGCGAGCAGGTCGTCCGCGTCCTCGATCCCGAGCGGACGGAGTTCCGCTTCAACGGCGAGTGGCTCGCCCCGCTGAGCTTCGCGGAGACCGTCCGGCTGACGCGGACGCTCACGGTCGCGCGGCTGCTCGAGCGCGACGACTTCGCGAAGCGCTTCGCGGCGGGCGAGCCGATCTCGCTGTCCGAGCTCCTCTATCCGCCGATGCAGGCGTACGACTCCGTCGCGATCGAGGCCGACGTCGAGATCGGCGGCACCGACCAGCTGTACAACCTCCTCGCCGGCCGCGACGTCATGCCCCACTACGGCCTCGAGCCGCAAGTCGTCGTCACCTATCCGCTGCTCGTCGGGGTCGACGGCGTCGAGAAGATGTCGAAGTCCCGCGGCAACTACATCGGGATCAACGATGCGCCCGAGGAGATGTTCGGGAGGACGATGTCGATCCCCGACGCGGCGCTTCCGCAGTGGTGGGACCTCGTCGCCGGCGGCGGCCCGCATCCGGAGGACCCGATGGAGTGGAAGCTCGAGCTCGCGCGAGGGATCACCGCGCGCTGGCACGGGGACGCCGCCGCCCGTGCCGGCGAGGAGCACTTCACGCGCGTCGTGCGCCGGCACGAGGCGCCTGATCAGGTGGAGGAGGCGCGCCTCGACGGGCCCGACCCGCTCCATCTGCCGGCCTTCCTCGCCGCGACGCTCGGCGAGTCGACGAGCCACTGGCGGCGCACGATCGACCAGGGCGGGGTGAAGATCGACGGCGCCCCGCTGAGCGGGTACGACCACGCGTGGTCCGAGCTCGACGGGGCGGTCATCCAGGCGGGGAAACGGCGCTTCCTGCGGCTCGTCTCCGGTTGACGTGCGGCCCGGCCTTGCTACAATCCCCCGGCTGCCCGAGCGGGCTGCGTAGGAAAGTCCCTGCACACGACGAAGCGGAGAGCCCTTCGGACGATTCGGATACGATTTCCGAGCTTCCTTGGGCCTCTGGCGCGAGTCGGGGCCTTTTTTACGCCGTCACGACGGCCCGGTCCTTGAAAACTCAACAGCGTGCGTTTTACGTCGAGACCGGACGGCTTCGGCCGTTCGGCTTCAGATGAACCCTGTCTCACCTCGCAAGAGGTGGACTTTGAGCACAAGCTCAAAGTGAAAAAAGACTC
>JAGWRZ010000020.1 GCA_028876365.1 Acidobacteriota bacterium
CACGCGAGGTACAGCAGACCGACCGTCCCCCACGCCCACGGCAGCAGCGTCACCGCGACGAGACCGAGCGAGTACACGACGATCTGGCGCGCGGTCTCGCGGTCGCCGCGCACGACGGGAAGCATCGGCACCTTCGCAGCCGCGTAGTTCTCCTTCAGCAGGAGTGCGAGCGCCCAGAAGTGCGGCGGCGTCCAGACGAACACGATCGCGAACAGGATGAGCGCGGCGATGCCGACGTGACCGGTCGCGGCCGCCCAGCCGACGAGCGGCGGCACGGCGCCTGCTGCGCCGCCGATGACGATGTTCTGCGGCGTCGTGCGCTTGAGCCAGCGCGTGTACACGAGGACGTAGAAGAGGTTGCCGACGAGCGCGAGCACGGCGGTGAGCACGTTCACCGCGCTCGCGAGCAGGACAAAGGAGAGTGCCAACAGCGCGAGCCCGAACTCGAGCGCGCGGCTCGCGGGCACGCGCCCGGAGGCGACCGGCCGCCGGCGCGTGCGCTCGCCCATCAGCGGGTCGATGTCGCGGTCGAGCACGTGGTTCAGCGCGCTCGCGCCGCCGCACGCGAGGCCGAGACCGATCGTGAGCGCGACCGCCGTCTCCGTTCCCGGCCAGCCTCGGGCGCCGGCGATCATCCCGCAGACGCCGGTGACGAGGAGGAGGCTCATGATCCGCGGCTTGGTCAGCGTCACGTAGTCGCGCCAGGAGGCTCGCACCACGGGCGCGCCTCGGAAGCTCTGGACGAGGACGACGAGGAGAGCGGCCAGGGCGAGCGCCGCGAAGACGGTGTGCTCGGAGCGCCCGGGGAACGCCGCGGCGGTCGCGAAGAGGGCGGAGGCGCCGAGGATCGCGGGCACGAGGCGCCGGTGCGAGATCCACGCGGTCGCGAGGAGCGCCGCGAGCGGCGGCGCCGCGAGCGCGGCGATCGTACGGTGCGCCGAGCCGAGGTGCGCCTCGCCCGAGACGACGGCGAGGACGGCGCCGGCGGCGGCGAGGAGCGCGCAGGCGCGCAGCCACGGGCCGGGAGCGAAGCCGGTCACGTCTCCTCCGCGGCGAGCCGCAGGCGCAGGTCGCGCAGCGGGCGCGCGCTCGTCACGTACGGGACCGAGTCGAAGTTCTCCGGCGGCGGAGGCGACGTCGTGTACCACTCGAGCGTGTCGGCGAGCCACGGGTCGTTGCCCGCGCGCACGCCCCGGCGTAGCAGGTGCGTCTGCCATACGTTGACGACGAAGACCGCGACCGAGAGGGCCAGCACGCCCGAGCCGATGGTCGAGAGGAGGTTGTACGCCTCCCACAGTCCGCCGTGGTGGTAGGTGTAGATGCGGCGCGGCATCCCGAGCAGCCCGAGCATGTGCTGCGGGAGGAACGTCAGGTTGAAGCCGACGAACATCAGCCAGAACGAGAGCTTGCCGAGCCGCTCGTCGAGCAGCCGCCCGAACATCTTCGGCCACCAGAAGTGCAGCCCCCCGAACAGCGCGAACACGATCCCGCCGAACGCGACGTAGTGGAAGTGGGCGACCACGTAATAGGAGTCGTTCAGCTGCCAGTCGACCGGGAACGCGGCGAGGAAGATCCCGGACAGGCCGCCCATGGTGAAAAGCGCGAGGAAGCCGAGTGCGAAGAGCATCGGCGTGTCGAGAATCAGATTCCCGCGCCACGTCGTGGCGAGCCAGTTGAAGATCTTGATGCCGGTCGGCACCGCGATCACCATCGACGAGATCATGAAGAAGCTGTCGAGCCCGGTGCCGAGGCCCGTCGTGAACATGTGGTGCGCCCACACGAGCATCGAGAAGAAGGCGATGCCGATGGTCGAGAATGCGACCGCTTTGTAGCCGAAGATCGGCTTGCGGGAGAAGACCGGCAGGATCTCGGAGATCATCCCGAATGCGGGCAGCACCATGATGTACACCTCGGGGTGCCCGAAGAACCAGAACATGTGCTGGTACAGCACGACGTTCCCGCCCTGCGAGGGGATGAAGAAGTGGGTGTAGCCGCGGCGGTCGAGCAGCAGCATCGTCACCGCGGCCGAAAGCGTCGGCAGCGCGAGCATGAGCAGGATGCCGTAGGTGAGCATGGCCCACACGAAGAGCGGCATGCGCATCCACGTCATTCCGCGCGTGCGCATGTTCACGATCGTGACGATGAAGTTGATCGCGCCCGCGAGCGACGAGAGCGTGAGGATGTGGATGCTGAGGATCCAGTAGTCCTGGCCGTGACCGGGGCTGAACTGCAGCTCGGACAAGGTCGGGTACGACCACCAGCCGGCCTTGGCCGTGCCGCCGGTCGCGAACCAGCTCGACCAGAGGACGATTCCGCCGAGCACGAAGAGCCAGAGCGAGAGCGCGTTCAGACGCGGGAACGCCATGTCGCGCGCCCCGATCATGAGCGGCACGAGGAAGTTCCCGAAGCCGGCCATGATCGGCACGACGACGAGGAAGATCATCGTCGTGCCGTGCATCGTCAGCACTTCGTTGTATGCGTCCTTCGTGAGCATCGACTCGTTCGGGGTCGCCAGCTGCGCGCGCATGAGGACGGCGAGGATCCCGCCGAGCACGAAGAAGCAGAGCGAAAAGCCGATGTACATGATCCCGATGCGCTTGTGGTCGAGCGTGACGAGCCAGCTCGCCACTCGGCCGTTCTTCCAGGTCACCGGGTAGGGGGCGATCTCGGCGTTAGCCGCCACTCGACGCTCCCTTGTAGATGTTCGTCTTCACGTACGCCGCGAGCGCGTCGAGCTGGGCCTTCGTCCACGTGTCGCCGACGGCGGGCATCCGCAGCCGGCCGTTCTGGACGATCGAGAGGAGCCCCGCCTTCTGCGTCAGCAGCGGGTTGTTCGCGAGGTTCGGCCCGTAGCCGCCCTGCCCCGACATCCCGTGGCAGGTCGCGCATGCGCCGGTGAACTCCGCCTTGCCGAGGTCCGCCGCCGCGGCGCCGAGGCTCGCCGCCCAGCCGGCGGCGCTCGTCACGATCACGCGGGCGCTCATCGCCTCGTGGTAGAGGCCGCAGAGCTCGGCGCACTGGCCCTCGTACGTCCCGGGCGCATCCGCCTGGAACCAGGTGTGGTTCGTGATGCCGGGAAGGGCCTGGATCTTCCCGCCGAGGGCGGGGATCCACCAGCTGTGGATCACGTCCGTGGAGACGACTTTGAGGTCGACGACGCGTCCCACCGGCACGTACAGATCGTTGATCGTGCGCGCGCCGTTCGGATAGTCGAACTGCCAGTAGAACTGATGCCCTTCCACGGTCACCCGCAGCGGGTCGGATGCGGCGGGCGCGTTGGCGATTCCCGGCAGCTCGACGAAGACGACGATGCCGATGATGCACAGGATGACGACGGGGATGACCGTCCAGATCAGCTCGAGCCGGGTATGGCCGTGGACCTGGGCGCCCTCCCTCGTCCGCTCGCTCCGGCGGCCGCGATATTTGACGACGAAGACGACGAGCAGGCCTTCCACGAGCACGAAGATCGCGCCGGTGAACGCGAGGATCACCCAGTACGCCGTGAGCGTGTGGTGCGCATTCGGGGAGTGCGGGGTGACCGGCGTGAAGCCGCCGTTCGAGGCGGTGGCAGCGCCGGCCGTCAGCGACGCGGCGACAGCGGCACAGGCGAGAAACGTCAGCTTCCGGCGCAACCCGCGTGCATTCTATGGAGGTGCCGGATCGCACGCGCGTCGACCTGCCGCCCCACGTCCCCGACACCTTCGAGGTGTTCGTCAACGGCGTGCGCCAGGCTCGTGGCGTCGATTACGAGGTGCTCGGCCGGTCGCTCGTCTTCCCGCGACCGGTTGCCCAGGAGGGCAAGCTCGGCTTCTGGCGCTGGCTCGCGATGTGGCTCGGCATCGCCGGCACGTACCGCCGGCACGAGAACGTGGACGTCGTCTTCGAGGTGGGCGGCCGGCGCGGCGTCGTCACCGGCCTGACGCCGAGGCCGCTCGACTAGCTACTTGGGGACGGGCTCGAGCTTGTAGCCGACCCCGTAGCGCGTCTGGATGAAGGTATGCCGGGACGCGCGCTGATCGATCTTCTCGCGCAGGCGGCGAACGAAGACGTCGACCGTGCGGTCGCGGTGCGACTCGCGCCGGCCCCAGAGCTTCTGGAGCAGCTCGTCGCGTGTCGCGACGCGGCCCTTCTCGAGAGCGAGCTGATACAGGAGGCGGAACTCCGTGGGCGTCAGCTCGGCGCTCGCGCCGTCGACGTACGCCTGCACCTCGCGCGGGTCGATGCGCAGCTCCTCGATCTCGATCGGCTCGCCGCGCGGCGTCTCGTCGCGGCGAATGCCCCGGCGCGCAGCGGCGCGAACACGCGCGACGAGCTCCTTCATCGAGAAGGGCTTGACGAGGTAATCGTCCGCACCGATCTCGAGCGCGTGCACGCGGTCGTGCTCGGTGCCGCGCGCCGAGACGACGATCACGGGAGTCGCGATCCCCTCCGCGCGAACGGTCTCGATCAGCTTCCAGCCGTCGAGGCCGGGAAGCATGAGGTCGAGGACGCAGGCGTCCGGCTGCTCGTAGCGGAGCCGGGCGAGGCCCTGCTCGCCGTTCCCGACCCAGACGGCGTCGAAGCCGGCGGCGCCGAGATGGCGCGCCATTCCCTGGGCGATGATCTCGTCGTCCTCGACGATGAGAACCTTCGGCATCGGCATCATTATCGAGATATGCCCTTCATCGACGGGTCGACGCGGGGTGAAGGGCTGGTGAAGGGATGGTGAACGACGAGCACGAGCGCGTCCAGGCGCTCGTCGACCGGGCCGCGGGGCCCGTGGTCGTGCTGGACGACGAGCGCCGGGTCGTCGCCTCCAACATCGGGCTCCCTGCGGGGCGGCGCGTGGGGGACGTCGACGATGCGCTCGTCCTCTTCCTCGGCGGGCTGCCGGCGCTGTCGGCGTACGAGGAGCTCCGCGCCGGCTTCACCGCCGCCGTCTCGCACGAGCTGCGGACGCCGCTCGCGCGGCTGCTCGTCGTCCTCGAGACGGCGGCGCTTCCCGGCGCCGACGTCGACGAGCTCGTCGAGCAGGCGCGGCAGGAGGTCCAGCAGGCGCGCGAGCTGATCGACGACGTGCTCTTCCTCGGCGAGCTCGAGACCGGCCGGGAGGTCGTCTCGCTCGGGCGGACGGTCGCGCTGCCGATCGTCGAGGAGATCGCGCGCGCGTACGAGGACCGCGCCGCGCACGCCGAGGTGCGGATCGTCGTCGACGGCGACGCCGGGGTCGAGCTTCCGATCCGGCCGCGCATGCTCCGCGTCATCGCCGAGAACCTCGTCCAGAACGCCATCCGCTACGCGGGGCCGGGAAGCACGGCACGCGTCTCGGTCGAGCGCGACGGCGCCTCCGTCGTCTTCGCCGTCGCCGACGACGGCGCCGGGGTGCGCGAGAGCGAGCTGCCCCGGCTGTTCGAGCGCTTCTACCGCGCCGACCAGGCGCGAACCTCGCGCGGGACCGGGCTCGGGCTCGCGATCGTGAAGCACGTCGTCACCGCGGCCGGGGGGACGGTGGACGCGACGAGCGCGCCGGGCGAGGGGCTCGCGATCGTCTGCCGCTTCCCCGCGGGCTGACGCGCGCCCCTAGCCGAACCTGCCGGTCACGTAATCCTCGGTGCGCTTGTCCGAAGGCGCGGTGAAGATCTTCTCGGTCGCGTCGTACTCGATCAGCTCGCCGTAGCGCTCGCCCTCTTCGCCGCGGGAGATGGAGAAGAAGGCGGTCATGTCGGCGACGCGCGCGGCCTGCTGCATGTTGTGCGTGACGATCACGAACGTGTACTCGCTCTTGAGACCGTGCATGAGCTGCTCGATCGCCTGCGTCGCGATCGGATCGAGCGACGACGCAGGCTCGTCCATGAGCACGACGTCCGGCTCGACGGCGATCGCGCGCGCGATGCAGAGACGCTGCTGCTGGCCGCCGGAGAGCGACAGGCCGCTCGCCTTCAGCCTGTCCTTGACCTCGTCCCACAGCGCCGCCTGCGTCAGCGCACGCTCGACGCGCACGTCCAGGTCGTCCTTCATGCCGAGCACGCGGCAGCCCCACGCGACGTTGTCGTAGATCGACTTCGGAAACGGGTTCGGCCGCTGGAAGACCATGCCGATGTTGCGCCGCACAGCCACGGGGTCGATGTTCGAGCCGCTGATGTCCTGGCCGTGATAGCGGATGGAGCCGTTCATCCGAAAGCTCGGAATGAGGTCGTTCATCCGGTTGAAGCAGCGCACGTACGTGCTCTTGCCGCAGCCCGACGGCCCGATGATGGCCGTGACGAGGTTCTTGTAGATCTCCATCGAGACGCCCTTGAGCGCCGTCTTGCTGCCGTAGATCGCGTCGAGCCCCTCGACGTGGAAGATCGTTTCGAGGCGCTCGCGCGGTGGCAACGGCTGGCGGCGGGTCTCGACCCTCATGATGGGCTCGATCGTAATCGACGGCTCACCGGCTCCTTTCATCACCGGCCGGCGATCTTGCGTGCGCTCCTCGTCGCGAGCCAGCGTGCGGTGAGGCTGGCGAGGAGGATGAAGAGCAGGAGGACGAACGCGGCCGCCCACGCGCGCGCGTGGTCCTTGGGGTCCGGCGACTCCGACAGCTCGAAGATGGCGAGCGGAACCGTCTGGAGCGCGTGCGCGGGGTTCCATCCCACCTGCGGGCCGACGAGCGACGAGGTGAAGAGCAGCGGGGCGGTCTCGCCGGCGACGCGCGCGACCGCGAGCACGGTTCCCGTGAGGATCCCGCCGACGGCGCGCGGCAGGACGATGCTTACCGTCGTCCGCCACTGGGGAACGCCGAGCCCGAGGCTCGCCTCGCGCAAGGCGTTCGGGACGAGCGCGAGCACCTCGATCGTCGTCCGCGCGACGAAGGGGAGCATCAGGATGGCGAGCGCGAAGGCCGCCTTGATCCCGCTCTGGCCGCCGCCCCCGACGACGAGGAGGCTGTAGACGAAGATGCCGACGACGATCGCCGGCACGCCCGCGAGGACGTCGAGCGCGAGCCCGACGCCGTTGCGGATCCGGGGCGGGGCGAACTCGTTGAGGTAGATCGCGACGAGGATGCCGACGGGCAACGCCATCGCCGTCGCCAGACCGACGATGACGAGCGTGCCCGCGAAGGCGTTCGCCAAGCCCTGAGGGGCGTTCGTGAAGCTGAAGGGAATCGGCTGCTTCGTCAGCAGGTTCCAGTTGAGCTCGCTCCAGCCGCGGCGGCCGACGTCGAAGACGACGACGCCGAGGATGGCGACCGCGATCAGCGCGGCGACCCACGCGAGGAGCTCCATCGACCGGTTGACGGCGCGCCGCCGCCGCAGTCCGTCGCTGCGCGCGGTCAGCTCCTGAGCGCTCACGCACGACCCCCTCGCGTGACGCCGTGCCTGCGCGCGACGCCGCGAACGATCCACTGCGCCGCGATGTTGGCGCCGAGAGAGAGGACGAGGAGGATCAAGCCGAGGTAGATGAGGGAGGCGACGTCGAGGTTGGATGTCGCGCCTTGGTACTCGGCCGCGATCTTGCTCGCGAGCGTGTCGCCCTGGTTGAACAGGTTCCACGAGATCGTCGTCCCGCCGCCGATCACCTGCGTGACCGCGATCGCTTCTCCCATCGCCCGGCCGAGGCCGAGGATGAGCGCCGCCGCGATGCCCCCGCGCGCGTAGGGGAAGACGACGCCGCGCACCATCTCCCAGCGGGTGGTGCCGAGCGCGAGCGCGCCCTCCTTCAGCTCGGCGGGAACGCCGAGGAAGAGCTCCCGGCTGATGCTCGAGACGATCGGGAGGATCATGATCGTGAGGACGACGATCGCGGTGAAGATGCTCGCTCCGGCCGACGAGGGCGGCCCGAAGAGCGGGATCCACCCGAGCGCCGAGTGCAGCCACGGCTCGACGTGCGAGCGCAGGGCGGGGCCGAGGACGAGGATCCCCCAGAGGCCGACGACGACGCTCGGAATCGCCGCGAGCGTCTCGACGAGCGAGGTCACCGGGCCGCGGAGGACGCGCGGCGCGAGCTCGGTGAGGAAGAGCGCGATCCCGATCGCGAGTGGTGCGGCGAGCAGGAGCGCGACGAAGGACGTGATCGCCGTGCCGAAGAGGAAGCTCGCGGCTCCATAGGCCTCGCGACCGACGACCGGGTTCCAGACGTCGTGCCAGACGAACGAGATGCCGAACTTCGAGATCGAGGGCCGCGCGCCGTCGACGACTTTCCACGCGATGAGGAGGACGAGCGCGGTCGCACCGGCCGCGGCCGCGCCGGCGACGCCCTGCAGGACGACGTCGCCGAGATGAACCCGCCGCCCCTCGAAGGGGCGGCGGGCCGACTCGCTCGTTGTGTCGATCGAAGCCACTCGGGAGCCCGAGATATTCCTACGCGTGCACCTTGTTCAGCGTTCGCTCCGCGGCCGAGAGGACGACCGTCGGAATCGGGGCGAAGACGAGGAACGAATTGTTGATGAGGCGCTGCGCCTTCGGGGTGAGTGCCCAGAAGATGAACTTCCGAAGCGCCTGCGCCTGTGGCGTCACGGTGTGGACGATGACATACGTGAAGGTCGAGAGCGGCCACGCGTTCTTGAACTTCGCGTTCTTCGGCGGATCGACGATCGACATCTTGTTGCCGGCGGGCACGGTCTTCACCGACTGCGCCGCCGCCTCGATGTCGGGAGCGCTCGCGAGCACGAAGTTGCCCGCGGAGTTCTTCATCCGCGCCCAGTCGAGATGGTTCTGGATGACGTACGCGACCGAGATGTAGCCGATCGCGCCGGGGGTGGAGGCGATGACCGCGGCGACGCCAGGGTTCTTCGCCCCGCCCACCCCGCCGGGCCAGCTGACCGAGGTGGCGGTGCCGACCTGCGAGGCCCATTGCGAGCTGACGTGGGAGAGGTAGTCGGTGAAGGCGTAGGTGTCGCCGGATCCGTCGCTGCGATGGACGGTCGTGATCTTGAGGTTCGGAAGCCGCACGCCCGCGTTCAGCTTCTTGACGGCCGGGTCGTCCCAGTTCGTGATCCGGCCGAGGAAGATCTTGGCGAGCGTCGGGCCGTCGAGCTTCAGTTGGCCGCTGTGCAGGCCCGGGATGTTGTAGGTGGGGACGGTGGCCGAGAGCGCCCACGGGATCTGCACGCAATCGCCGCACGCGGAGGCCTGGTCGGGGGTCAGCGGCGCATCGCTCGCGCCGAAGTCCACCGTCTTCGCCGTGATGGCCGCGATGCCGGCGCCGCTGCCGACCGACGAGTAGTTGACCTCGACCCCGGCGGCTTTCGTGTACGCGGGGCCCCAGACGGCGAGCGCCGGAGCGATGAGCGACGAGCCTGCACCGTTGAGCGTCGTCAGCTGCTTGGCCGGCGTCGCACTCGCAGCGCCGGCACCGGCCGCCGCGAGCGCCGCGGCCGCCGCGAGAGCGGTGACGATGCGAATCGACGTGCCGAGGTTCGGCATGGACTTCTCCTCCTCCTTGGGTTCGAGCGCACCGTACGGCGCGGCCGGAGAGAGGTGGGCTACCGGGCTGTTGCGGGATGGTTACGGAGTGGTGACGTACACTGAAAGGCGCCCCCGTCCCAGGTGTACGGTGTCTCGATGGCCATCGACGAAGCCCTCGACCGGATCGAAGCGCAGCTCCAGGAGGCGGGGCAGCGGGTGCTGTCCGCCGTCCGCGGGGCGGTCCGGGCGCTGCAGGAGGGCGACGTCGAGCTCGCCGACGAGGTCATCGCCTTCGACGACGAGATCGACCAGCTCTTCCTCGGCATCGAAGGCTCGATCCAGGCTCTGCTCGCCCTCCAGACGCCCGTCGCGCGCGACCTGCGCCAGCTGCTCGCGATGCTCCACATCAACCTGCTCCTCGAGCGGAGCGGCGACGGCTGCGTCACGATCGCGAAGCTCTCGAAGCTCGTCGCCGACGCCGACCCGGACCCGGCGCTCGTCGGCGTCCTCGTCGAGATGGGCGACCGCGCCGAGGAGATGCTGCGCGTCGCGCTCGACTCGTTCGCGAAGCGCGATCTCTCCGGCGCCGAGAGCCTCGTCGAGCTCGACGAGCTCATCGACCGGGCCAACCACCGCTTCGTCGAGAGGCTCGTGGACGTCGTTGCCGAGCCGGCGCTGCGCGAGTGGGGCCTGCGCATGGTCGTCGTCGCCCGCACGATCGAGCGGATCGGCGATCGCGCCGTGGACGTCGGGGAGCAGACCGCCTACCTGCTGACCGCCGAGTTCCGCGAGTTCACCGACGCGTCGCACCCCGTACAGCCCTGAGATCCCGGACTGAACCGCCGCCCACGCGGGCGCAAGCCGGGAAGAAGCGGGCCGTCCAGGTCGCCGACAGGCTGATCAACCGGGAGCTCTCGTTCCTCGACTACGACGCGCGCGTCCTCGACGTCGCGACCGACGCGAGCCTGCCGCTGCTCGAGCGCGTCCGCTTCTGCGCCATCTTCTCGGCGATGCTCGACGAGTTCTTCATGACGCGCGTCGCCGGCCTCACCGGGCAGGCGGCCGCCGGCGTGACGGTGCGCTCTCCCGACGGGCGCACCCCTCAGCAGACGATCTCCGATTCGCGCGCGCGCGCGCTCGAGCTGTACGAGGAGCAGGCGCGGATCTGGTCGCAGTCGCTCTGCCCCGCGCTCGCCGCGGAGGGCATCGTCCTCTCGGGCGTCGAGGAGCTCTCGGAGACGGAGCTGCACCGGCTCGAGCAGCGCTATCAGGAGGAGGTCTATCCCGTCCTCACGCCGCTCGCAGTCGGGCCGGGCCAGCCCTTCCCGTATATCTCGGCGCTGTCCGTCAGTCTCGCCGTGTTCGTGCGTGATCCGGAGACGGGCGAGGAGCGCTTCGCGCGTGTCAAGGTCCCCGAGGGCCTGCCGCGCTTCCTCTCGATCGGCGACGGCGGTCGCTTCGTCCCGCTCGAGCAGGTGCTGATGCACTTCCTGCCCTCGCTCTTCCCCGGCATGGAGATCGTCGAGCGATCCGTCTTCCGCGTCACGCGCGACGCCGACTTGGAAGTGTCGGACGAGGCCGACGACCTGCTCGAGGCCGTCGAGGTCGAGCTTCGGCGCCGCCGCTTCGGCGAGGTGACGCGCCTCGAGGTGTCGCGCACGATGTCGCACGCGCTCCGCGAGCGACTCAAGCAGGGTTTGCGCGTCGCCGACGAGCTCGTCTATCCCGTGACCGGGATGATCGATCTCGAGGATGCGAGCGAGCTGGCGAAGCTCGACAGGCCGGACCTGAAGCTCGACGTCTGGGTCCCCGTTCCACGGCCGCCGCTCGCGAACGTGCAGGCGGAGGAGCAGTTCGCAGTCATCCGCGCCGGCGACCTCCTCGTC
Source organism: Acidobacteriota bacterium (assembly GCA_028876365.1). Lineage (GTDB taxonomy): Bacteria > Actinomycetota > Thermoleophilia > Gaiellales > Gaiellaceae > Palsa-739. The sequence continues at coordinate 11,252 of JAGWRZ010000020.1, forward strand.
CATCACCCGTACGACTCGTTCGCCGCGAGCTTCGAGTCGTTCGCGAACGAGTGCGCGAGCGATCCCGACGTCATCGCGCTGAAGTCGACGGTGTATCGCACGAGCGACGAGTCGCCGCTCGTGCCCGCGCTCATCGAGGCGGCGGAGAACGGCAAGCAGAGCGTGTGCATCGTCGAGATCAAGGCCCGCGGCGAAGAGCGGCGCAACATCGAGTGGTCGCGCGCGATGGAGCAGGCGGGCGTGCATGTCGCCTACGGGTTCCCGTCACTGAAGATCCACGCGAAGATGACCCTCGTCGTCCGTCGCGAGGGAGGCGTCCTGCGCCGCTACGTTCACATCGGCACCGGCAACTACAACAGCGTCACCGCGCGCGCCTACGAGGACTTCGGTCTCTTCACCGCGGACGAGGACATCGCGGCCGACGTCGCCGACCTCTTCAACTACGTCACCGGCTTCGGGCGTCCCGGGCGCTTCCGCAAGCTGCTCGTCGCCCCGTTCACCTTGCGGCAGCGTCTGCTCGACGAGATCCGCGCCGTCGCCGCAGCCGCGCGGGCGGGGAAGAAGGCGCGGATCCGCATCAAGGTGAACGGGCTCACGCACACCGAGGTGATCGAGGAGCTGTACGCGGCGTCGGAGGCGGGGGCGCGCATCGAGCTGATCGTGCGCGGCATGTGCGCGCTTCGTCCCGGCGTCCCCGGCCTGAGCGAGAACATCAGGGTGCGGAGCGTGCTCGGCCGCTTTCTCGAGCACAGCCGGCTCTTCTTCTTCGAGGCCGGCGACCGGACCGCCTGTTATTTCGGGAGCTCCGATCTCATGCCGCGCAATCTCGACCACCGGGTCGAGGTCGTCACGCCTCTGGAGGACGTCGCTGCGCAGAGCGAGGTGGCGGCGACGCTCGACACGCTGCTGTCCGACAACACGTCTTCGTGGGAGCTGCGGCCCGACGGCCGCTGGGAGCGCATCCGCCCGAAGAAGGACACCCGCGCGCGTTCCGCGCAGGCGACGATGATCCGGCGCGCTCGGCGGCGCGTGACGCTCGCGCGTTCGCGCTGACGCCTGTCCGCCGCGCGTTCGGACGTCCTCCGACGGGGGACCTACGATGCGTGGCCGTGAAGATCGGTGTCGTCGACGTCGGCTCGAACACGATTCGCCTGCTCCTCGCGCGCGTCGAGGGCGACGTCATCGAGCCGCTCGAGAAGGAGCGCGTGCGTCTCGCGCTCGGCGCGGAGATCGAGCGCACCGGCGTCGTCTCGGACGTGAGCGTCGCCACCGCCGCGAAGGCGGTCCGCAGGCTGTGCGGTCTCGCTCGCAGCGACGGCGCGGAGCGCCTCGACGTCTTCCTCACGGCGCCCGGCCGGCAGAGCGCGAACGCCGAGCAGCTCGTCGAGGCGCTGGCGAAGGCCGCGTCGCATGCGGTCCGCATCCTCTCCACCGAGGAGGAGGGGCGTCTCGCATTCGCAGGTGCCGTCGCGACCGCCGGTGTCGCGTTGCCGCACCCGATCGCCGTCTGCGACGTCGGCGGCGCGTCGACGGAGATCGCGGTCGGCGATCCGGCATCCGAGCCGCGCTGGGTGCGATCGATCGACCTCGGCTCCGTGCGCCTGACCGAGCGCGGAGGCGACCCGAGGGCAGAGGCGTCGAAGGCTCTCGCCGGCCTCGAGCCGCCGGCGGTCGAGGGCGCGCTCGCCGTCGGCGGCAGCGCGCGGGCCGCGCGCCGGCTCGTCGGGCCGTGCCTTCGGAGCTCGGAGCTCGCCGAGGCGCTCCGTATCGTCGAGACGGAGCGCGAGCAGACGATCTCGCGCCGCTACGGCGTCCACCGCACGCGCGTGAAGATCCTGCCCGCCGGTCTCGTGCTGCTCGCGGAGGTGCAGGCGCTGCTCGGCGTGCCGCTCCGCGTGTGCGACGGCGGCATTCGCGAGGGCGCGGTGCTCGCGGGCGCCGCGCAGCTCGCCGCCTAGAGCACGAGCACGCGGTCGCGTGCGTACGTCAGCAACGCGACGGCGTCGTCGCGGTCGAGCCAGCGCAGCTCGTCCACTTCCTCGTTCGGCGTGAACCCGTCGTCCGAGAGGGCGCGCATCCGCCACCAGCGCACCCGCTTCGGCCGTCCGCGCGAGTCGACGTACTGCGTGGCCGGCAGCTCGTCCTCGAGGGCGCATCGGAGCCCCGTCTCCTCGCGCACTTCGCGAAGCGCGCACTCCTCGTCGGTCTCGTCCTCCTCCGCCTTTCCCTTCGGGAAGGTCCAGTCGTCGTAGCGCGGCCGGTGGACGAGGAGGAGGGCTCCGCCCCGCTCCACGACCCCGCCGGCTGCGCGGACGGTCTCGGTCACGTGGTTGCGCGCCGGAGCTTCTTCCAGGACGGACGCCAGGCCGCTCGCGCCTTCGCGCGCGCCGCATGCTCGCGCTCGATCAGGCGCCCTGCCACGACGGCGCGATCCGGGCCGGCGGTCGCGAGCTCGCGCAGCGCCGCCTCGGCGACGACCGAGTCCTGGTGCTCGCCGAGGACGTCCTGAAACGCCTTCGCACGTCTCACCACCTTGTCTCTTTCGGCGAGCTCGTATGCGTACCGCACGCGCTTGCCCTTCTTGCGCAGGGCGTGGAGCTCGTCGTCGGAGGCGTCGGCGCCCGTCGTCTCCACCCGCCGCCCGAGCTTCTTCAGCTGCGCTCCGGCGAGTCCGTCGAGCGTCGCGCCGGAGCCGCTCGGAGCGAGCGTCTCGATCTCGTCGGCGAAGCGGTCGAGCAGCGCGAAATAGCGCGGGGTGCCGAGCGCCTTCAGGAGCGACGAGCGCGCCCGCGTGCGCCGCTGTCCGAGCTCGCGAAGCAGCGGGCCCGCATCGAGATCCTGCGACTCGGCGCGAATCCGGTCGACGAGGACGTCGAGATCGCGAACGGCGCCGAGCTTCTTGCCGAGCCAGCGCAGCTCCTCGGTGAGGAAGCTCACGTCGTTCGTGTACAGCGGCTCGCCCGCGCGCAGAAGCGCACGCGCCCGGCGGACCGCGACGCGCATGTCGTGCAGGCTCTCGGGGTTGCGGCCGAGCCGCGTGCCCGGGTCGTCCGCGAGCACCGCGCGCAGCTGCCTGCGAAGCCGTCCGCGCAGCGCGTCGAGCGGATCGGCCGGCGTCGCATCGTCGGCCGGGAGCCGGAGGACGCGGAAGAGCTTCGGCATCCCGTTCGTCGGGCGCGCCCCGGCCTTCTCGAGCTCGCGCGCGATCGCGTCGAGCTGCTTCGGAGTGCCGGAGTTGAGCTCCACCTCGAGCTCGACGAACTCCTCGACGACGCGGAGCGCGTCCATCACCGAGACCTCGTCGATCGTCACCTCGGCGGTGATGCCGCGCCGTGCCACGAGCGCGCCGTGCCGCCGCGTCCGGATCTCGGCGACCGGCGCGACCGGGCCGTGGCGCAGGTGCGCGGCGAGCAGGCTCTCGAGCGCCGCCGGCGGCGCGCCCGGTCCGCCCGGCTCCTCCAGCTCGAGACGCGCGTCGCCCGCCGGGAGCTTCAGCTGCCAGACGCTGCGGCCGCGCTCGATGCGGCGCCGGAGCGTGATGCCTGCGTGCGCGAGCGAACGTCCGGCGGTGTCGTGGTAGACGGAGGTGAAGGCGCGCGGCTCGAGCGGCTCTCCCCCGAGATCGGGCAGCGCGAAGCCTTCGGGCGCCTCCAGCTTGCGCTCGTGCTCGGCGAACGCATCCACGCCGTTGACCTTAGCGAGGAGGGCGCATCCTCACCCGACCCTCGCCGGGCCGGCGAGCCGGCCACCGGCGATCGTCGTCTCGCGCAGGCGCGCGGCGAGCTCCGCCGTCAGCGCTCCGCGCTCGAGGCGCCAGCGCCAGTTGCCGTGGACGACGCCTGGATGGTTCATCCGTGCATCGCTCCCGAGGCCGAGGACGTCCTGCGCGGGAACGACGGCGAGGTACGCGCGCGAGCGCATCGCCAGGCCGATCAGTCCCCAGTTCGGCTCGGCCGGGTCGAGGCCGGTCGCCGCCCGTTGCGCACGCGTGAGGCCGGCGAACCAGCCGGTCGCCGTGTCCGTGTCGTGCGTGCTCGTGTACACGACCGCGTCGGCGGGATGGTTCCTCGGCGCGTGCAGGTTCGCCGGCGGCCCGCCCCACGCCCACTGGAGGACGACCATGCCGGGCAGGCCGAAGGCGTCGCGCAGGCGGTAGACCGCGGGCGTGATCACGCCGAGGTCCTCGGCGATGAGCGGCACGTCGCCGAGCGCCGCCTCGACCGCGGCGAAGAGCTCGTACCCGGGCGCCGGGCGCCAGCGCCCGTTGCGCGCGGTCTTGCGACCGGGCGGGATCGCCCAGTACGAGACGAACCCGCGGAAGTGGTCGACGCGGGCGACGTCGACCAGCTCGAGGGTCCGCCGGAAGCGCTCGATCCACCAGCGGAAGCCGGTGAGGCGGTGCGCGGGCCAGTCGTACAGCGGGTTCCCCCAGTGCTGGCCGTTCGCGTTCAACGGGTCGGGAGGGGCGCCCGCCACCTCGCCGTGCTCGAAGAGCTCCGGCCACGACGCGACGTCCATGCCGTCGTCGGAGACGTAGATCGGCACGTCTCCGATCAGCCGGACGCCCCGCTCGCGCGCGTAGGCGCGGAGGGCCGACCACTCGCGCTCGAAGCGGACCTGGTCGGCGATGCGCGGCCAGCTCCCGATCCAGAAGCGATGGCGTGCCGCGAAGTCCTCGACCTCGTCGACGCCGACCTGCGAGGTCGGATCGGCGAGCAAGGCGGCCGAGGCCGCGAATGCGGAGGACGTCCTGTAGGGCGAGCCGAACTCGTCCGGCGGCCCGAGCGGCAGCATCTGCCACCACGACTGCCCGGCGGCGGCGAGCCAGTCGACGAACCGGTAGGCCTCGCCGTCCAGTCGTCCGCCCGGAAGAGACGTCGGATGCAGCAGGATTCCCGACGACCGCACGCGCTCCACGTTCCGATCCTCCCCGATTCGGGAGACTTCCCGCGACATGTCCCTGCCGAAGACGACGAAGCCGCCGCCCCGCATCCAGATCCTCGAGGTGAGGCCGCAGGTCGACTGCGGGCGCCACCCGGTGAAGCGGGTCGCCGGAGAGCGCGTCGAGGTGACGGCGCGCATCTTCCGCGACGGGCACGACGCGCTCGGCGCCGCCGTCCGCTACCGGCGGGCCGGGACGACGCGCTGGCAGGAGGCGCCGCTCGAGCCGCGCGGCAACGACCACTGGTCGGGCTCCTTCCTCGTCGACACGCCGGGGACGTGGTCGTTCCGGGTCGAGGCGTGGACCGACCGCATCGCCTCCTACCAGGACGAGATCCGGCGCAAGGTGGAGGGCGGCCAGCAGGACCTGGCGAGCGAGCTGGCGGAAGGCGCAGCGCTCGTCGGCCGTCCCTCGCTGACGGCGCAGGAGGCGCTCGCGGCGCCGGCGGGCGACCGCTCCGGGACGGCGTCGTCGGAGGTGTACGAGGTCGACGTCGACCGCGAGCTGGCGCGCTTCGGCTCGTGGTACGAGCTCTTCCCGCGCTCGTGGGGCGGATTCGAAGGCGTCCGGGCGCTGCTGCCCGACTTCGCGGAGCTCGGGTTCGACGTCCTCTATCTCCCGCCGATCCATCCGATCGGGCACACGAACCGCAAGGGGCGAAACAACGCGCTCGTCGCGGGGCCGGGCGATCCCGGCAGCCCGTGGGCGATCGGGAGCGAGCAGGGCGGCCACGACGCGATCGATCCGGCGCTCGGGACGCTCGCGGAGTTCGAGCGCCTCGTCGCCGACGCGAAGGAGCACGGCATCGAGATCGCGATCGACTTCGCGATCCAGTGCTCTCCCGACCACCCCTGGCTGAAGGAGCATCCGGAGTGGTTCAACCGGCGCCCGGACGGCACGTTGAAGTACGCGGAGAACCCGCCCAAGCGCTATCAGGACATCTACAACGTCAACTTCGAGAGCGAGGACTGGAAGGGGCTCTGGGCCGCGCTCCGCGACATCGTCCTCACCTGGGTCGAGCGCGGCGTCACGGTCTTCCGCGTCGACAACCCGCACACGAAGCCGGTGCCGTTCTGGGAGTGGATGATCCGCGAGGTGCGCAGGCAGCACCCGGACGTGATCTTCCTCGCGGAGGCGTTCACGCGGCCGGCGATGATGACGACGCTCGCGAAGGCGGGCTTCGCGCAGAGCTACACGTACTTCACGTGGAAGAACACGCGCTGGGAGCTGCTCGAGTTCATGGGCCAGCTGCTCGAGTGGAAGGAGATCTACCGGCCGAACGTGTTCGCGAACACGCCGGACATCCTGCACGAGTACCTCCAGCACGGCGGCCGGGCGGCGTTCGAGGCGCGGCTCGTGCTCGCCGCGACGCTGTCGCCGACGTACGGCATCTACTCCGGTTTCGAGAACGCCGAGAACGTCCCGGTTCGCGAGGGGAGCGAGGAGTACCTCGACTCGGAGAAGTACGAGGTGAAGCGGCGCAGCCTCGACGGGCCGCTGCTGCCGCTCGTCGCGACGCTCAACCGCGCGCGCCGGGAGAACCCCGCGCTGCAGCGCCTCGACGACGTCGCCTTCCTCGAGACGGAGAACGACCAGCTGTTCGCCTATCGCAAGCAGATCGGGGACAACGACGTGATCTGCGTCGTCAACCTCGATCCGTCCGCGACGCAGCGTGGCGTCTGCGTCCTGCCGGCATCGACGGGGCTCCCGCCGGCGTACCGCGTGCGCGACCTCATCCTCGACGAGGAGTGGACGTGGCACGTCGGCCGGAACTTCGTCGAGCTCGCGCCCGGAAAGAGCCATCTGCTTAAGGTTGTCCGGTGAGCGAACAGTGGTTCGAGCGCGATCCGCTGTGGTTCAAGCGGGCCGTCTTCTACGAGGTCCACATCCGCGGCTTCTTCGACGGCAACGACGACGGCGCGGGCGACTTCCGCGGCCTGATCGAGAAGCTCGACTACCTGCAATGGCTCGGCGTCGACTGCATCTGGCTGCTGCCGATGTATCCGTCGCCGCTGCGCGACGGCGGCTACGACATCGCCGACTTCTTCGGGATCCATCCCGACTACGGCACGGTGGACGACTTCAAGGAGTTCGTCGAGCAGGCGCACCAGCGCGGCATCCGCGTCATCGCCGACCTCGTGATGAACCACACCTCGTCCGACCATCCGTGGTTCCAGGAGTCGCGCACCGATCCGGCCGGCCCGCGCGGCGACTGGTACGTGTGGGCGGACACGGACGAGGCCTATCGCGAGGCGCGGATCATCTTCGTCGACACGGAGCCGTCGAACTGGACGTTCGACCCGGTGCGGGGCCAGTACTACTGGCACCGCTTCTTCAGTCACCAGCCGGATCTCAACTACGACAACGCGGACGTGCAGGAGGCGATGCTGAACGTCCTCCGCTTCTGGCTCGACCTCGGCATCGACGGGTTCCGCCTCGACGCGGTGCCGTATCTGTACGAGCGCGAGGGGACCAACGGCGAGAACCTGCCGGAGACGCATGCGTATCTGAAGCGTGTGCGCTCGGAGGTGGAGGCGCGCTACCCCGACCGCGTCCTGCTCGCGGAGGCGAATCAGTGGCCGGCCGACGTCGTCCAGTACTTCGGCGACGGCGACGAGTGCCAGATGGCATTCCACTTCCCGGTGATGCCGCGGATGTTCATGGCGGTGCGGCGCGAGGACGCGACGCCGATGTACGAGATCCTCGAGCAGACGCCGGCGATCCCCGACACGTGCCAGTGGGGGCTCTTCCTGCGCAACCACGACGAGCTGACGCTCGAGATGGTCACCGACGACGAGCGCGACTACATGTACGCGGAGTACGCGAAGGACCCGCGCATGAAGCTCAACCTCGGCATCCGGCGGCGGCTCGCCCCGCTGCTCGAGGGAGGGCGGGACGACATCGAGCTCATGCACGCCATCCTCTTCTCGCTTCCGGGTTCGCCCGTCCTCTATTACGGGGATGAGATCGGCATGGGGGACAACGTCTACCTCGGCGACCGGGACGGCGTGCGGACGCCGATGCAGTGGACGGGCGACCGCAACGCCGGGTTCTCCCGCGCCGATTGGGCTCAGCTGTACCTCCAGCCGCTGATGGACCCGGTGTACGGCTACCAGGCGGTGAACGTCGAGGCGCAGCTTCGCTCGCCCACCTCGTTCCTGCGCTGGCTGCACCGGTTCATCGCCCTGCGGAAGGAGCACCCGGTCTTCGGCCTCGGCAGCTACGAGCCGCTCGCCTCCGACAATTCCCGGATTTTCGCCCATATCCGGCAATGGGAGGAGGACGTGATCCTGTGCGTCCACAATCTCGCCCGCTCCGCCCAGCCCGTCCAGCTCGACCTCTCCCGGTATGCCGGTATGGTCCCGGAGGAGATGTTCGGCAGGACGAGCTTCCCGCCCATCGGGGAGCTGCCGTACCTGCTGACGCTGGCGCCAAGGGGGTTCTTCTGGTTTCGCTTGAGGCAGCAGGGATGAGCTGGGAGGAATCCCAGCTCATCGAGCACATCGTCGCTCAGCGCTGGTACGGATCGAAGTCGCGCGACGTCGCGCACGCGCGGATCGTCGACTCGGTGGAGCTGCGTTCGGCCGAGCCGCGCTTCGCCCTCTGCCTCGCGGAGCTGCGCTACGACACGGGAGCCCACGACATCTACCAGCTTCTCCATCCGGAGGAAGAGAGCTTCGGCATCGCGCGCGAGCTCGTGAGCGCGATGCGCTCCGGTCTGACGCTGCAGGGCCACGAGGGGATCGTCGAGCTGCGTCCCGTTCCCGGCTTCGCGGGCCTCGGCCGCGAGCTGATCGACGCGCGCGACGTCGGCGCGGAGCAGTCGAACACCTCGATCGTCTTCGACGACGAGCTGATCCTCAAGGTCTTTCGCCGCCTCGAGCCCGGGATCAATCCCGAGCTCGAGATGCTGCGCTTCCTCACCGAGCACGGCTTTCCGAACATCGCGGCGCTCGGCGGCTGGTACGCGTACTCCGGCGGCCCGCTCGCTGCGACTCTCGGGATCGTCCAGCAGTACGTGCGCGGCGGGCTCGACGGCTGGGAGCTCGCTCTCGACGAGCTCGCAGACGAGCCGGAGCGCTTCCTCTCCCGGCTCGGCCGGCTGGGAGAGGTGACCGGCGAGATGCACCGGGTGCTCGCCTCCGACGCGAGCGATTCCGCCTTCTCCCCCGAGACGCCGAGCGTCGAGGCACTGGGCCTGCTGACCGCGACCGTCGACGAGGAGATCGCGCGCGTCTTCCTGTCGCTGCCCGACGAGGACGAAGCGGTCGAGCCGATCGTCGGGCGCGGCGAGGAGGTGCGCGACCTGTTGCGGCAGATGACCCATGCGGGCGCGGCCGGCCAGTTCATCCGGACGCACGGCGACTACCACCTCGGCCAGACCATGTGGGCGGGCGACGACTGGGTCATCCTCGACTTCGAGGGCGAGCCGGCGAGGTCCCTCGCCGAGCGGCGGCGCAAGCGGTCGGCGCTGCGGGACGTCGCCGGCATGCTGCGCTCGTTCGCGTATGCCGGGAGCGCCGTGCAGCTCCTGCGCGACGTCGAGCCGCCGGAGGGATGGGAGGAGCAGGCGCGGGCGCGCTTCCTCGAGGGGTACTTCGACACCGTCGACCCAGCGCTTCTCCCCGCCGGCCAGGCCGCGATCGACCGGCTGCTGTCGGTGTTCGAGCTGGAGAAGGCCGTGTACGAGCTGCAGTACGAGCTCGACAACCGGCCGGACTGGGTCGGCATCCCCGTGCGCGGGATCCAGCGCCTGCTCGAGGAGTCGTCCACGCCGGCGTGATCGAGCTGGGGGCCGATCCGCACGCCATCCTCGGCGCGCACGAGGCGAACGGCGGGGTCGTCGTCCGCGCGTACCGTCCCGAGGCGCAGGCGGTGCGGGTCCAGCCGGCCGGTGTCGAGGCGGAGCTGAAGGATCCGGCGGGGCTGTGGGAGGCGATGCTGCCGAAGGCGCGCCTTCCGCTCGCCTACGAGCTCGAGGTCGAGTATCCGAACGGCGACAGATTCACGTTGCGCGACCCGTATGCGTTTCTCCCGACGCTCGGCGAGCTCGATCTCCATCTCGTCATGGAAGGACGGCACGAGCAGCTGTACGAGAAGCTCGGCGCGCACGTCCGCGAGATCGACGGCGTCACCGGCACGGCGTTCGCGGTGTGGGCGCCGAATGCGCGCGGCGTGTCCGTCGTCGGCGACTTCAACGCATGGGACGGCCGCCTGCACCCGATGCGCTCGCTCGGCGCTTCCGGCATCTGGGAGCTCTTCGTGCCCGATGTCGTGCCGGGGGCGCAGTACAAGTACGAGATCCGGACGCAGGACGGGCGCCTGCGGCTGAAGGCCGACCCGGTCGCGTTCCACGCCGAGGTCCCACCCGGGAACGCATCCCGCGTCTTCCGGTCGGAGCACGTGTGGACGGACGAGGCCTGGATCGACAGCCGCGATCGCGGCGACCGGCTGCGCGCGCCGATGTCGATCTACGAGGTGCATCTCGGCTCGTGGCGGCGCAATCCCCTCGAGGACAACCGGCCGCTGACCTACCTCGAGCTCGCCGACGAGCTCGGCGACTACGTATCCGATCTCGGCTTCACGCATGTCGAGCTGCTGCCGGTGATGGAGCATCCCTTCTCGGGGTCGTGGGGCTACCAGGTCACCGGCTACTTCGCGCCGACGTCGCGCTTCGGCGATCCCGACGACTTCCGCGCCTTCGTCGACCGGCTCCACCGGCGCGGAATCGGGGTCATCCTCGACTGGGTGCCCGCGCATTTCCCCCGCGACGACTGGGCGCTCGCGCTCTTCGACGGCACGCATCTGTACGAGCACGCCGACCCGCGCCGCGGGGCGCATCCCGACTGGGGGACGCTCGTCTTCAACCTCGGCCGCCGCGAGGTGAAGAACTTCCTGCTCTCGAACGCCCTCTACTGGCTGCGCGAGCATCACGCCGACGGCATCCGCGTCGACGCGGTCGCGTCGATGCTGTACCTCGACTACTCGCGCAAGGCGGGCGAATGGATCCCGAACGAGCACGGCGGGCGTGAGGACCTCGAGGCGGTCGCCTTTCTCAAGGAGCTGAACGAGACGCTTTTCGCGCGCGAGCCCGGCGTCGTCTCCGCCGCGGAGGAGTCGACGGCGTGGCCGGGCGTGTCGCGGCCGACGTATCTCGGCGGGCTCGGGTTCGGCTTCAAGTGGAACATGGGCTGGATGCACGACACGCTCGTGTACTTCCAGAAGGACCCCGTGTACCGCAGCTACCACCATCACACGTTGACGTTCTCGCTGCTGTACGCATTCAGCGAGAACTTCATCCTCCCGCTCTCGCACGATGAAGTCGTGCACGGCAAGGGCTCGCTGCTGGACAAGATGCCCGGCGACCTCTGGCAGAAAGTGGCCAACTTACGCCTGCTTTACGGCTACATGTATGCCCACCCGGGCAAGAAGCTCTTGTTCATGGGGAGCGAGATCGCGCAGTGGCGCGAGTGGAATCATGACGAGAG
>JAGWRZ010000166.1 GCA_028876365.1 Acidobacteriota bacterium
CCTCGAGGAGCTCGACCGCGACCCGAAGCGATTCACCCCGCGCGGCATCCACTCCCAGATCTCGAATGCGAAGAACCAGCTGATCGGGCCGGCGGAATACGCCAGCCGCGTGGCGAGCTTCTATGACCAGACGGTCGCCGACGTCTACGAGCTGTACCAGGCCAGGCTGCACGCCTCGAATGCGGTCGATTTCGACGACATGCTCTACCTCACGGTCGAGGTGCTCGAGCGCTTCCCCGAGGCGGCGGAGCGCTGGCAGAAGGCGTTTCGCTACGTCCTCGTCGACGAGTACCAGGACACAAACCACGCGCAGTACCGGCTGCTGCAGCTGCTGGCCGCCGCGCACGGGAACGTGTTCGCCGTCGGCGATCCCGATCAGTCCATCTATGCCTTCCGCGGCGCCGACATCCGCAACGTCCTCGAGTTCGAGCGCGACTTCCCCGGCGCGAAGACGATCGCGCTCGAGCAGAACTACCGCTCGACGAACGCGATCCTCGCGTCGTCGAACGCGGTCATCCGGCACAACCGCGAGCGCAAGGAGAAGAATCTCTGGTCCGATCTCGGCGACGGCGAGTCGGTGCGCGTGATCGAGGTGGAGGACGAGCACGCGGAGGCGCGCTTCGTCGCAGCAGAGATCGCGGCGCTCGTCGAGGAGGGCTACTCGGGAAACGAGGTCGCCGTCTTCTACCGCACGAACGCCCAGAGCCGCGTGCTCGAGGACGTGCTCGTCCGGCAGGGCGTCGCCTACCAGGTGATCGGCGGCCCGCGCTTCTACGAGCGCGCCGAGGTGAAGGATCTCGTCGCCTATCTGCAGGTGATCGACAACCCCTACGACGCGGTGTCGCTCGTCCGGATCGCGAACAAGCCGCGGCGGGGCATCGGGGACTCGTCGCTCGCGCGGCTCCAGGCGTACGCGGACGCGCAGGGGATCTCGTTGTGGGAGGCGACCGAGTTCGGCGAGGAGGCCGGGGTCGGCGCCGCTCCGCAGAGAGCGGTGCGCACGTTCCGGACGATGATCGAGTCGTGCATGTCGGGCGCTCTCGAGCTGGAGGTCCCGGAGCTGATCGAGCGCGTGCTCGAGCGCTCCGGCTACGTCGAGGCGCTCGAGGCGGAGCGGACGATCGAGGCGCAGGGGCGGATCGAGAACCTGCAGGAGCTCGTCACGCTCGCGCGCGAGTGGCAGGAGGAGAACACCGAGCCGAGCCTGTCGTCGTTTTTGCAGGAGGTCTCGCTCTACTCCGACCAGGACGCGATGCGCGGCGAGGGATCGCTCGTGACGCTGATGACGCTCCACAACGCGAAGGGCCTCGAGTTCAAGGCGGTGTTCCTGATCGGCCTCGAGGAGGGGATCTTCCCGCACTCGCGCTCGATCGAGGAGCACGGCGTCGAGGAGGAGAGGCGCCTCATGTACGTCGGCATGACGCGCGCGATGGAGAAGCTCACGCTGCTGCACGCGTCGTCGCGGATGCTGTACGGGGGCCGCTCGTACAACCTGCCGTCGCGCTTTCTGGACGAGCTGCCGGAGCAGCATGTCGAGCGGGACCGGCTGCGTCCCGCGTCGTGGTCGGGCTACGGCGCCCCGACGTCGTCGGTCGCCCCCAGGGCGAGCGTCCCGCAGCTCTCCGCCGGAGACTCGGTGCGGCACGGAACCCTCGGCGAGGGCGTCGTCCTCCGGCTCGAGCCGGGCGGAGTCGCCGTCGTCCGCTTCGCCGGCGACGGCTCCGAGCGGCGGCTGATGCTCGACTACGCGCCGCTCGAGAGGGTCGGCTGATGGAGGTTCGCGCGACGCGTGACCGCGACGAGTTCGCGAAGGCGTTCTACGGCATCGGCCAGTATTTCGGCGGGCCGCCGCCGGAGGACATGCTCGACCGCTGGCTCCGGTTCCACGATCTCGACCGCATGCACGCAGCGTTCGAGGACGGCGAGATCGTCGGTGGCGCCGGCGCGTTCACCTTCGACCTCTCCGTCCCGGGCGGATCGCTCCCGTGCGCAGGCGTGACCGTGGTCGGCGTCTATCCGACACATCGACGACGCGGTGCGCTGCGCGCGATGATGCGCGCCCAGCTCGACGACGTGCACGAGCGCCGAGAGCCGATCGCGGCGCTGTGGGCGTCGGAGGAGACGATCTACGGCCGATTCGGGTACGGGCTCGCAGCCTGGTGCGGCGAGGTGAAGATCCCGAGGGGCGCGTCCGCATTCGCGCAGCCGCTCGCGACGCGTGGGCGCACCCGGTTCGTGGAGCCGGACGAGGCGCTCGAGCTCTTCCCGCCCGTGTGGGAGGAGCTCCGCCGCCGGCGGCCCGGAGTTCCCTCCCGCTCGAAGGCGTGGTGGGAGCTGAGGCTGCTCCGCCTCGCCCCGGAGCAGGCGGCGAACCCGAAGCGGTTCGTCGTGCTCGAGATCGACGGCGGCGTCGAGGCGTATGCGATCTTCCGCCTCTTCTTCGAAGCGGCCGAAGGGGCGTTCACCGGCCGGACGGAGGTGGTGGAGGCGATCGGGGCGACGCCGCAGGGGACGGCCGAGATCTGGCGCTTCCTGCTCGACGTCGACTGGTCGGCGGCGACGAAGGTCAACCTGCTGCCGGTCGACCATCCGCTCTTCTTCCTCCTCGCGAACCCGCGGCGCATGGCGTTTCGCCTGGGCGACTCGCTCTGGGTTCGCCTCGTCGACGTCGGCGCCGCCCTCTCGGGGCGTGCGTACGCCGGCGCTGGCGCCGTCGTCCTCGAGGTGCGGGACGCGTTCTGCCCGTGGAACGAGGGGCGCTGGAAGCTCGAGGGCGCGGCGGCCGCGCGGACGGACGATCCCGCGGACCTCGCGCTCGACGTGGACGCGCTCGGCTCGGCATATCTCGGGGCGGTCTCGTTCGCCGAGCTCCGCGACGCGTTGCGCGTGGAGGAGCGTGTCGCGGGCGCGGTCGCGCGCGCGGACGCTCTCTTCGGGTGGCGGCCGCCCGGAGATCTTTTGAGGGTCTCCTTGCCGAGATCGGCAAACGGACGTTTAGGTTGCGGCTCTCCATGGGGACGAAGCCAATCCAGGTCGGGGTGGCGTGCGCCGCCGTCTGCGCCGTCGCGGCGCCGGCCGTGGCGAGGCCCGTCGGTGCGCCCGCGCACCCCCGTCCGGCACGTGGCGTCCGCCAAGACGTCCATCCTCGACTTCTCGTGGCCGGCTACGACCGGGTTCGAGGGCTACGGGAACATCGTCCTCGTCCCGGTGACGCGCGACGTCGTGACGCTGTACGCGCACCTGGAGTCGTACGGGGTGCACCCTGGTCAGGAGATCGCGCGCGGCGAGCTCCTCAGCATCGCCGGCTGCACGGGGTACTGCACCGGTGTGCATCTCCATTTCGGGTGTGGCAGGACGGCGTCGCGGTCGACCCGCGCACGTTCCTGGACCCGACAACGGGACGACATTCGGTCGGCTAAGCGATCCTAGCGCCGGCTCTCGCTCCGGTCTGAAGTCTCCGCAGGACGGCGCCGTCCGAAGCAGATGCAACCAGGTCGGTGTAGCGGCCGAGCACACCGTGCCCGAGGTTCCGCTCGGGAGGAGCAAGAGCCGCAAGCCGGCTCGCGATGACGGCATCGGCGACCTCGAGCTCGATGCGTCGCCGATCGACGTCGATCGTGATGACGTCGTCGTTGTGCACCGCGGCAAGCGGACCATGTCGCGCCGCCTCCGGGCTCACATGTCCGACCATGAGTCCGCGCGTGACGCCGGAGAAACGGCCGTCGGTCACGAGGGCGACGTCTTCACCGAGTCCCGATCCGACGATCGCGGCCGTGAGCGCAAGCAGCTCGCGCATGCCTGGACCGCCGGCCGGGCCCTCGTTTCGGACGACGACGACATCGCCGGGACAGATCACTCCGCGCGCGAGAGCGTCGGCGCAGGATTCCTCGCTCTCGAAGACGCGCGCGGGGCCACGGTGATGCCTCCGTGTCGCGCCTGCCACCTTCACGACGCATCCCTCCGGCGCGA
>JAGWRZ010000167.1 GCA_028876365.1 Acidobacteriota bacterium
ACGCCGGCGACGTCCTTGAAGCCGATCTTCGGCGAGTCCGGCGCCATCCGCTTCGCGCGCGACTTGCCGAAGCTCATCAGGCGGTTGCCGCCGCCCGCGCCGGCTCCCATCCGCCGCATCAGGAAGATCCAGACGGCGACGAGGAGCGCGAGCGGGAGCACGTACCCGAGCACGGAGCGCCACGCCGAGGTGCCGGTGCCCTGCGAGTCGAACTGGACGTGCTTGCGTTGCAGCAGCTCCTGGAACTGCGCCTGCGACTGGTCGCTGGGGTAGTGGACGGTGACGACGGTCCCGTTCGAGAGCGTCGCGTCGATCGAGCGGCTGCCCGGCTTGAAGACGACGGCGAAGATCGACGAGGGCCGCTGCTGAGCGCGGGCGATCAGGTCGCTGTAGGTCACGCGAGCCGCCGTGTGCGAACGACGACCGAGCGCGACCGTGATCAGCGCCGCGGTGAGCATCCCCAGCGCGACGAGCGAGAGCAGGCGGCGGGTCTGGTTGCCGCTCATCGGTGCGCGGTCGGCGACGGGGAGGGAATCGTCATGGCGGTGAGACCCGTGCTCGGGCGTGCGGGATTCCGCGTCATGGGACGAGCACGGAGACGGCGGCGCGCTCGCTCTCGAAGACGGCCCGCTCGACGTCTCCGAGGTCCTCGCCGTCGACCTGGAGCGGCCGCGGCGCGTCGCAGCGGACCTCGATCCGGTCGAGATCGTGGCCGGAGAGGACGCCGTGCGCGCCGGCGAGGCCGCGCCCGAGCAGCAGGCGCGGCGCGAGCCGGGCGAGCGTCCGCACGTCGATGCGCGCCGGCGCTGCGAGGTCGAGTCCGAGTTCGAAGCGAGCCTCGGGAGAGAGGCGGACCGCCAGGCGGCCGGCGCAGCTGAAGATCGAGTCGTTGGAGACGAACGCCATCGCCGCCCGGCCGAGACCGGCGATCTCGAGCGTCGGCTCGGCGCCGTGCACGAGCCTCGCTGCGACGATCGCGGCGAAGGTGAGGTCGCTCGCGCGCCGGCCGTCGGCCGTCCGGCCGAGCGCGTCGACGCGACGGACGGCCTCGGCGCCTGCGCCGATGCCGGCCGAGAAGGCGAAGCGGCGGCCGTTCACGCGTCCGAGCGAGATGCGCCGCGTGCGTGCGGTTGCGAGCGCGGCCGCAGCGGCAACGGGATCTCGCGATAGGCCGAGCACGCGGGCGAGGACGTTCGTGTGGCCGCCGGGGAGGAAGCCGACCGGGACGGAGCCGTCGGCGCCGTTCAGCACCTCGTTGGCGAGGCCGTCGCCGCCGTAGGCGACGATCCGGTCGGCGTCCGCACCGCGTACGAGCTCGGTCGCGTGACCGCGGCGCTCGGTGCGCGCTGTCGTCACCGGGCCGGTCCGTCCGAGCTCGCGCTCGACCGCGCGCAGCCGCTCCTCGGTCACGCGGTGGGAGCAGGGATTGACGATCAGCGTCGTGCGCACGTCTGGTGGGACCCGGCGTCGGTCTCGTGAGATTCTCAGCTGCCGCGCGCGGCGAGGCAGAGGCCCGGACGCCGCGTGAGCCGGCACCAGAGGAGCTGCCCGAGCACGCCGAGCACCGCGAGCGCCGTCATCGCCAGGCCGACCGCGGCGATCGCGTGCGAGGCGACCGTGCCGAGGAGGTACGCGGCGGTGCCGACGGAGCTCGCCCAGGCGATGCCGCCGAGCGCGTTCCAGAGCGCGAATCGCCGCCACGGCATCCGGTTCGCGCCCGCGAGCCAGGCGGCGGTCACGCGCAGGACGGGCAGCCAGCGGCCGAAGAAGACGGCTCGGCTGCCGTAGCGGGCGAAGAGCGGCTCGCTGCGCGCGAGCAGCCGTGCCCGTCGGCGGCCGCGGAGGAGCAACCGGCGGACGCCGCGGTGGCCGATCAGGTAGCCGAGGTTGTCGCCGAGGACCGCCGCTCCGGCGGCCGCCGCGAGCACGAGCGGCAGGGAGAGGCGCCCGTGCGCGGCGAGAACGGCGCCTGCGATCAAGCTCGTCTCGCCGGGCACGGGCAGCCCTGCAGACTCCCCGCCGGCGAGCAGGAAGATCGCCGCATAACCGAGGCCGCTGGGAACGTCGACGAGCACTGCCGGATCTGACCGCCCGCGAAGGCGGGGGATTCACCGCGGAGTTGAGCGCGGTGAATCCCGCGCCGCGCTCGACGGTCTGATCGGCCGACAGTCGCCACAAACGACGACCGTCGCCCCCCAACCCGAAAGGAGGCTCGATGAAGGCACTCGACAGCGAGGCGCGCCGGTTCCAGATCGTCGCGTACGTCCTCGTCGCCCTCGTCACGTTCGGCTGGATGGCAGGCCTCGGTTTCGGGGTCGGCATCGCCTCCAGCACCAGCAAGGAGTTCATCCAGGACACGCCTGCCTGGCTGACCCCGGCACTGCAGGGCGTGATCGCGCTCGCGATCAGCTCTGTCGTGCTCACCCTGTTCGCGATCATCCGCCGGATCCGCATCCGCGCCGGCGTGCTCGCAGAGACCCTGCCGCGGCTCTACCCCGCGGCCACCGCGACTCGGAAGGAGTCATAGATGTCGTCGCTTCTCCACCGTCTTCCGACGCACGTCGTGCGGATCGGCTCGCAGTCGGCGGTCCCCCGTGAGGAAGAGGGCTTCGACCTGCCGGCGCTGGCCAAGAAGATGTGGCTGCCGGCGTTCGCGATGGGCCTGATGGCGGTCGCGGCCGGGGTCGTCGCCGGCGTGATCCAGGCAACCAGCGGCAACGCGGCGCGCGTGGCGCAGATCGCCGCCTGGAACCCGGGCCTGCTCTTCCTCGGGATCGGCTTCCTGCTCTCGGCCGTCACTTTCACGCTCGCCCGGATCCTCGGCGAGCTCCGCGACGGCGGCACGAGCGTACAGCAGTCGCTCGGCGAGCACGCGCTGATGCTCAAGCGGCCGTGGAGCGGCTACGCCTTCCCGCCCGCGATGATGATGGGCCTGATGACGCTGATCGCGACCTTCGGGCTCGGCTTCCTGCAGGCAGCGTGGCTCGACAACCGGCCCGCCGACGCCGCGGACATCGCGGCCTGGTCGGGCCCGCTGCGCTTCGCCGGTGTGGCGCTGATCTTCACGAGTGTCGTCTTCGCGCTGGTGACGATCGTGAAGTCGCTCCACTTCCAGGCGGACCGGCTCACGCAGATCGCAGACGAGCGGCAGTAGCCGGCCGTACGCTGTTCAACGGCGGCCGCCCACGGAGTCGCGGGCGGTCGCCGCCGCGTTTGCGGACGGAATCCCGTGCCACTTCAAGGCCACGACGAAGCCGGTGAATCCGGCGGCGCCCGCTCGGTGTCCGACCGCTATGGCGCACACCACCGGGATCGGCAGGGCTCGCTTGCGACGAGCGCTGCCGGAGCCTGCGTCGCGTAACGAGCTGCGTTGCCAAGGCTGCGGCTACGGGATCGTGGTCGCCGCGCAGCGGCCGCTTCCGAGCTGCCCGATGTGCGGCGACCTGCGCTGGCTGGCGGTCGAACGGCCCGCGAAGGAGCCTGAGCGGGTTGGCTAATCGGCGCGGTCGCGCCACGCTCGCAGCGCCGCCTCGGTGGCATCGTCCTCGCCGCGGGTGCGGCTCGAGCCGAGGGCGCCGAGGGCGCTCAGGGTGAGGCGGAGATTCGAAAGCACCGTGCGGCAGCGCGGGCAGAAGGCGACATGGCGCTCGACGCGGGCCTGCTCGCCGTGCTCGAGCTCGCCGTCGACGTAGTCGGACATGAGCTCGCGCACGTGCTCGCACTCGCTGGAGGAGCGTGCGAAGCCGTGGAGGCGGAGGCGGGACATCGCTGAACGTTAGATCCCGCCGCCCGGCCGAGAGATTCACTTCTTGCGGAATCCTTTTGCGCCGCCGGTGCCTCTAACGCTGGCGACCATGGATGAGCAGCGCACGAGCGCGACCATGACCGCCGCCGACGAGCGCACGCTCGTGGTGCGCGCGGCCGGAGGCGACGGTGCCGCGTTCGAGCAGCTGATCGAGCTGCACGGGCGCCGCACCTACCGGATGCTCGTCCGGATCGTCGGCGACCCGAGCGACGCGGAGGACGTCCTGCAGGAAACCTTCCTCAAGGCGTGGCGGGCGCTGCCTCGGTTCCGCGGCCAGGCGCAGTTCTCGACCTGGCTCTACCGGATCGCAGTCAACGAGGCGAACCGGCGGCTCGCCCGCGAGCGCCGCCACCGGTCGCTGCCGCTCGAGGACACGCTCGCGGAAGTTCCGGACCTCGAACCCGGCCCGCCCGCGCACGCCGAGTCGGTCGAGCTGCAGGAACTCGTCGCCTGGTGCATCAGCGAGCTGCCCGCCCAGTACCGGGAAGCGGTGGTGCTACGCGACATCGAGGGGCTGACAAACGAGGAGGCGGCTGAAGCGCTTGGCCTGACCGTACGCAACTTCAAGAGCCGCCTGCACCGCGGCCGGATGGGCATTCGCCGCATGCTCGAGCAGCATCAGGCGCGGTAGGGTTCGCCGCTGCCGACGGCGAAGGGAGGAGGACGATGGGTGAGCTGGCGTACGTGTCGAGAGTGCGGATCGTGCGCATCCAGGGGCCGCTTCGGCGGGCGCACCTCCCCGGCGAGGAGGAGCCGGTCTTCTTCGGCGTGCACGACGAGGTCGCCGCACACTACGGAGTTGCCGAGCCGGGCGAGGCGGAGCGGGCGACGACGCTCGACTACATCGTTGCCGGCGCCGGCGGCTGACTGACCGGCACCTTCGGAGGCGCGCTGGAAGCGCGTCAGATCAACGCGAGCGACGGCAGGCTCATCGGCGAAGCGACGGGCGAGATCGAGGTCGAGGACGGCGTGCTCGTGATCAAACGCATCCACGTCCGCTACCTACTCCGCGTCGACGCTGACGCCGACCGCGAGAAGATCCAGCGCGCGTTCGAGCACCACATGCCGCGCTGCCCCGTCTACCGGTCGATCGGCGCCGCGATCGAGTGCACGACCGAGCTCGAGCTCCTCGAGAGCTGAGTGCCGTTCAGACGATCTCGACCAGCGGCCCCTGCCGGAACGGCGTCCGGTACGGAATGCTCATCCGCTCGTACACGGCCGCCGGAACGGCGATGTCGGCGAGCAGCAAGCGGCCGACAGCGCCTGCGGTACCCGGCGCCCGCAATCCCTGCTTGGGGAGGGCGAGCGTGACCGTTGCCTCGGCGGCGACGTGCGGCTCGTGGAGGACACCGGTGGAGAGCTCGAGCCCGGAAGGTACGTCGAGCGAGAGCGTGCGCTGGTCCGACGCCCAGCGGATCAGGTCGGCGGCCGTGCCGCGCGGGGCGTCGGCCTGGCTGTACCCGAGGAGCGCGTCGACGACGAGATCGACGCCGTCCTCGCGGTCCGGCGGGCCCATCCCGATGGGCAAGCCGCTCGCGTGCAGGATCTCGAGCTGCCGTCTCGGGGTCTCGCCCAGCTGCTCCGCCTGAGAGGCGAGCTGGAGCTCAACCTTGGTGCCCGCGTTGGCGAGATGGCGGGCGGCGACCATGCCGCCGCCGCCGTTCCCGCCCGGGCCGGCGAGCACGACGACGCGAAGGCCCGCCGCGCCGCCGAGGAGCCGGGCGGCTGCGGTCGCGAGGGCGCGGCCGGCGTTCTCCATCATCTGCTCGAGCGAGATCCCGATCTCGTGGATCATCAGCCGGTCGACCTCGCGCATCTGGGCGACCGTCAGCCACGGCAGCTCGTCGGCCGACACCAGCGGGAGGCCGCGGTTTGCGAGCAGGTCCGCTCTCACCCCCATGCCTCCTCCTCCCTTCGCTCAATGGTTGTGCGGCAGGTGAATCTCCGCGCCCGCGCCAGGGATCCAAGCAGGTAAGACGCGCCCGCGGGCCACTCCTCCCCGCTCGCGCGGGCGGTCTCCTCCCGAAGGGCCGCGCGGACATGCGGCTCCGCGCCGGCCCCACTCGAATCCGTCACGACCGACGCCCGCATCGATTGGGACGCGGTCGGCATCTCACCGGCTGAGGCAACCGAGCAGAGGAGAGGCAGATGGCGACCGACCAGCAGACCGTCAGCGCGACGCTCGTCCCGGCGGGAGAATGGCAGCTCGATCCGGCTCACACGTCGGCGGGCTTCCGGATCCGCAAGCTCTTCTGGCATCCAAAGGGCCGCTTCCGCGACGTTTCCGCCAGGCTTCGCGCGACCGAGCAGACGCTCGAGCTCACGGGCTCCGCCCGCGTCGCGAGCATCACGACGGGTATCCCGCCGCGCGATCTACACCTGCGTTCGGCACACTTCTTCGCCGCCAGGCGCCATCCCACCGTCGAGCTCGAGATCAGCGAGGCGACCCGGATCTCGGGCGACGCCTACCGGCTGCTCGGTGAGCTGACGCTCAAGGGCGTGACCCGGCCGGTTGAGCTGATAGCGGCAGCTCACGCTCACGGCGACCACGTCCACGTGCACGCGGAAGGCAGCGTCGATCGGCACGCGCACGGCCTGGTCGCGCCGGCATTCGTCGAGCTGGGTGGGTTCCTGCTCGGCCGAGAAGTCGAGCTCGTGCTCGACGCGCGCTTCCAGCGCGTCGGCTGAGCGAATCCGCCTCGCCGAGCCGAGGGTCGAACCCGGCGATGACCGATCGGGACACGGGCGAGCGTCGCTCGCTGTGGGTCGAGGTGCCCGGCGAGCAGGCGGGGCTCGCACTGATCGAGCGTCTTGGCCCGCTGCATGCCGAGCTGGCCCCGAGTGCGGACGGCTGCTGTCGCGTCGCGGTCGAGCTGCGCGAGCAGACGGTGGACGCTGTACGTCGCGTACTCGATGTCGTGCTCGCCTGGGCGAGCGCTTGCGGGATCGAGGCGGCGCGGCTCGAGTTCGACGGGTGGGTGGTCGCGGTCGCCGTTGGTTAGCCGGCGGCGGGCTCGGCGAGCGGCTCGCGCAGCTGATCCGGGAGCGCGTCGAGGCAGACGTCGCCGAGGTGGGCGGGGCTGCGTTCGCGTCCGACAGCGTCAAAGACCGGCGTCTCGACGGGGCCGTTCTCGTCGAGCTCCGCTTCGAGCAGCGCGATCGCGCGGCTGTCCCATTGCGTCCCGGCGCCTTCGGCGAGGATGCGGCGAGCGTGCGCCGGTTCGAGCGCGGCCCGGTAGTGGCGGCTGTAGGTCATCGCGTCCCAGCCGTCGCAGGCGCTGATGATGGCGGCCTCGAGCGGGATCTGGCCTGAGCTGAGCCCGTGCGGGTAGCCGGTGCCGTCGGGGCGCTCGTGATGCCAGCGGACGAGATCGGCGGCGCCCGAGAGCAGTGGCGAGGCGGCCAGCAGTTCGGCGCCGGTGACCGGGTGCTCCTTGATCGTTTCGAACTCGCTCTCGGTGAGCGCTCCCGGTTTGCGCAGGATCTCGTCGGGGACGAGCAGCTTGCCGAGATCGTGGAGGAGGGCGCCGAGTCCGAGGTCGCGGAGCCGGTCGGTGGCGAGGTGGCCGCGGATACCGGCGCGCATCGCCAGCTCGCCGACGCGGATCACGTGCTCGCGCGTGCGTTCGTCCTTCGCGTCCAGGGCGGCGATGAAGCGGTACACGACCGGTGTCAGCCCGAGCTCGAGCGCGACGAGCGGGTCGCGGTTGAGCACCGGCGCGAGTGTGCGTGCGAGCGAGCGGTCGCGGAAGTGGGCGGCGGCGAGGCCGAGGATGGCGGCGAAGGCGGCGAGCACGTCGATCACGTGCGCGCCCCACCAGGCGATCGTGAACGGCCCGGTGGCGAACCAGACCAGCGTGGACAGGCCGAGGTAGAGCAGGCCGAGCGAGGCAACCAGCGAGGCGCGGCGGCGGCCGATCCGGTAGAGACGATAGTGGCGCAGTCCGAGCGTGGTCGTCCCGGCGAGCGAGACGGTGACGCCGAGACCGGCGAGCGGGCTCGTCTCGTGCGGGGCGGCGGCGAGGTTCGGGACGAGCAGGAGCGCAACCGAGACGCAGGCGCAAGCGGCAAGCCACGCGCTGCACCACGCGCGCCAGCGAACGCTCACCCTCCGCGAGAGTGGCCGCTCGGGCGCGAGTACCGGAGCGGCGGCGAGGACGGCGAGCGGGACGCTCGCGAAGGCGGCGACGGCGGTCGCGCTGTTCGGGCCGTACAGCACGCCCGGAGTCGTGAGCCCGTGCACGATCGAGAGCGTGGCGGCAATCGTCAGCGACGCGCCGAGGATGGCGAGCTCGGCCAGGCGGCGATACCAGCCGAGCCACAGGAGGGCGAGGCCGGCGAGCGCGCACAGCGTCGCGACGATCACGACCAGCCAGAAGAACAACTCGGGTTCGACCCAGTGCCGCCCGGCGAGCGGCCCGCGAAGCACGAGCGCGAAGAAGACCAGCACAGGCAGGCCCGAGCCGAGCCACCGAACCGCCGCACCCGCCAAGAGCAGTCGCCGCATCATCTCGCTTTATCGGCAGGACGGTGCCATCGGTTCAGTGGCCGACCCTCCGAACCGCGCAGGGTCGTCCGTGCATCGAACTGGACATGGCCGGCGGAAGATCCGAAGTGATCGTCTACACGCTCTCCGGTTGCGTGCACTGCGAGCGGGCGCGGGCGCTGCTGCGTCGGCGCGGGATCCAGTTTCGCGAGGTGCACGGCGACGGCGTGCCCGGCTTCCGGCGCAGGGTCCGCGAGCGAACGGGCCGCACGACCGTGCCGCAGATCCTCATCGATGGCGTCCCGGTCGGGGGAGCTTCCGAGCTGGTCCGGCTCGACCGTCGCGGCCTGCTCTTGCCGCTCGCCCGCGGCGAGCGGTTTCCACGCGCGATCGTCCGTCGCCGCCTCAACCCGATTGGGCTGCTCGCAGCTCCGTTCGCCGGCTCCTGCGGTATGTGGCGCCACCGGGTCGAGCTGGTCGAGCGGGACGGACGCGTGCTCGAGCGCTTCTCCGTTCGATCGAACGCGGAGGCGGAGGAGCTTGCCGCTTTCCTGAACGAGCGCGAGGCTGCCGCATAGCGATGGCGCGTAGCAAACGCTTCGACGTGGCGGTGATCGGGGCCGGGATGGGCGGCTGGGCGGCCGTGCGCGCCGCGCGCGCCCGCGGCAAGCGGGTGGCGCTGTTCGAGCGCGGCCTCGTCGGCGGCACCTGAATCACACGCGGGTGCATCCCGACGAAAGCCCTGGTCAGGGCCGCCGAGATCGCTGAGGACGTCCGCCGCGCCGACGAGTTCGGGATCCGGGTCGGCGCGGTGGAGATCGACTTCGGCGCGGTGATGGCGCGCGTCCGCCGCGTGATCGACGAAGGAGTCTCCTTCTACGAGCACCAGATCGAGAAGGACGACGGCGTCACGCTCTTCCGCGGCCATGCCCGCTTCGTCTCGGAGCACGCGATCGAGTGCGCCGGCGAGCGCGTCGAGTTCGACGACGCGCTGGTCGCCGCCGGCGCGCGGCCGCGCATCCCCGAGATCCCGGGCCTCGACGCCGTTCCGTACGCGACGAGCGATGACCTGCTGCACGCGGCGGAGCTGCCCGAGCATCTCGTCTGTCTGGGCGCCGGCGCGGTCGCGCTCGAGTTCGCGCAGATCTACCGCCGGCTCGGTGCCCGCGTGACCCTGATCCAGCGCGGCCCGCGCATCGCGACCCTCGAGGAGCCCGAGCTGACCGGGCTGTTGCGCGGGTATCTCGAGGAGGAGGGCGTCGAGGTGATCACGGGGGCGACGGTCGAGCGAGCCGAGCTCGACGACGGCCGGCCGGCGGTCGTGCTCGCCGACGGCCGCCGGATCGTCGGCGACCGGCTCCTGCTCGGGGTCGGCCGCGTCCCGGTCGTCGACGGGCTCGGGCTGGAGGAGATCGGGGTCGAGACGGGCCCGACCGGGATCGCAGTCGACTCGCTGCTGCGCTCGACGCTGCCGCACGTGTACGCGATCGGGGACGCGATCGGCGGCTGGATGTTCACGCACGTCGCCACCTACGAGGCGCCGCTCGCGGTCGCGAACATGCTCGACGGGGCCGGGCTTGTCCCCGACTACCGTGTGATCCCGCGCGCGATCTTCACCGCGCCCGAGCTTGCCGGCGTCGGCCTTTCCGAGGAGCAGGCGCGCGCCGCCGGCTACGAGGTCGAGGTGCGCCGCTTCGACGTCGGCAAGGGCGGCAAGGCGCGGGCGCTCGGCGACCGGCGCGGCCGGGTCAAGTTCGTCCTCGACGCGTCGAGCGGCGAGATCCTCGGCGCCCACATTCTCGCCCGCCACAGCGCCGACCTGCTGCCCGGCCCGATGATCGCGATGCACGCTCCCGGCGGCACGCTCGCGCCGCTCCTCGCGACCATCCACCCGCACCCGACGCTCTCGGAAGCGGTCAAGATCGCGGCCCGCGACGGCTGAGTGTGGGTCGACTGCTCGCAGCGGCTGCGGTGCTCGTCGCGCTCGCCGGTTGCGGAGCGACATACATAGGCGACGGTGCAGGGACGCGCGTCCTCGCCGGCGACGTGATCCCGGCGATCGTGCAACCGGCGTTCGACTCACCCGCTGCGGTGCGAGGTCTCGTCCGTCCCGACGACCTCGTCGTCGGCGCGGTCGTCGAGGGGCGCGCCCATGCGTATCCGATCGATCTGCTCTCCCTGCACGAGGTCGTGAACGACGGGCCGGTCGTGGTGACGTGGTGCCCGCTCTGCCAGAGCGCGCTCGCCTTCGACCGGCGCGTCCGGGGACGGACGCTCACCTTCGGCGTGGGCGGACTGCTGCACGCCAACCAGCTCCTCTACGACCGCCAGAGCGGCAGCCGCTGGAGCCAGCTTCTCGGCCGCGCGATCAGCGGCCGCTACCGCGGCACGAGGCTGCGGCCGGTGCCGCTGGCGGAGGTGACCTACGCGCAGTGGCTGCGGGCGCATCCGGACACGCTCGTCCTCTCGATCAGGCGCGACCCGGACGCGAATCGCTTCCTCCACCCCTACTCGTACGCCGACTTCCGCGGCGAGGAGCTCTCCTCCGATCCGTACCTCGCCTACAGGCAGAAGGTGAACATCTACTACCGCACCAGGGTCGGGGGCCTCGCGGGCGCGACGCTCGTGCTCGGCGTCCGCGTCGGCCGCACCGCCAAGGCGTATCCGCTTCAGCTCCTGCACGGGCCGGTCAGCGACGTCGTCGCTGGCCGGCGGCTGCGGATCGTCCCCGACCCGGACGCGCTCTCGGCCGCCGTCTTCTCCGGCGGTCGCCGGCTGCCGTCGACACCCGTCTACTGGTTCGCCTGGCGGGCCTTCTTCCCGCACACGCTCGTCTACCGGGTCACGAGCGCGACTCGCGGTCGCTCGTCTCCCGTCCCGCCGCCAGCAGGCCGAGGTTCGAGACGACGAAGGGGACGATGAAATTGAGCGGGATCTTGACCGCGAGCCCGACGCCGAGATCGCCCGCAGCGAGCGTGTCGCCTTCGTTGATGGCGGTGAGCACCAGGCCAACGGCGAGGGCGATCCGCACGGTTGCCCGCAGGTTCTCGCGGCGGCCGCAGTAACGGCAGCGCTCGAGCAGCGCCGCGCGCCAACCCCGCGCGGCGGCAGCCTCACCCTCCGGCATGGGCATCGATGTCGGCAGCCGCCGTGATCAAGCCGACGTGGCTGAAGGCCTGCGGGAAGTTGCCGAGCAGCTCGCCGCTCGCCGGGTCGATCTCCTCGGCGAGCAGGCCGAGGTCGTTCGCATAGCCGACGACACGCTCGAACAGCTCCTCGGCGCGCTCGGCCTCGCCGGCTCTGGCGAGCGCGCTACAGAGCCAGAACGAGCAGATCACGAAGGCGCCCTCCGAGCCGTCAAGCCCGTCGTCGGAGTGGTAGCGGCGCAGCAACCCGTCCTGCATAAGCTCGCGCTCGAGCGCCTCGATCGTCGAGCGGACGCGCTCGTCGCCGGCGGGGAGGAAGCCGGCGAGCGGGATCAGGAGCGCGGCGGCGTCGAGGTCGTTGCTGTCGAGCGCCTGCGCGAACGCCTGCTTGCGTTCGCTGAAGCCGCGGCTGAGGATCGTCTCGCGGATGCGGTCACGCTCGCGCGCCCACCGGTCGACGTTGCCGTTCCCGCCGATCCTGGGCGCCAGCCGGACGGCGCGGTCGAGCGCAAGCCAACAGTAGAGCTTGCCGGAGAGGTAGTGCTGCGGCCCCGCCCGCGCCTCCCAGATCCCCGAGCCCGGCTGCTGCCAGCGGTCGGCGGCGGCATCGGCTAGGTCGCAGAGGAAATGGGAGACGAGCGCGTCCGGCTCGCCGAGATGCTCGAGGTAGCGGTAGTAGGCGGCGAGGAACTCGCCGTAGACGTCGAGCTGGGTCTGGTCCCAGGCGCCGTTGCCGATCCGGACCGGGGAGCTGCCGCGGTGGCCGCGCAGGTGCGGCAGCTCGCGCTCGGCCAGGTCGCGCTCGCCGCCGATCCCATAGACGATTTGCAGCGGCTGCTCGTCGTGGACGTGGCCGCCGGCGGCTCCGACCATCCAGTCGACGAACGACTCGATCTCGTCCGAGCAGGTACCGATCCAGAGCGCATCCAGCGTCATGCTGGCGTCGCGGATCCAGCTGTAGCGGTAGTCCCAGTTGCGGCCGCCGCCCAGCGACTCCGGCAGCGAGGTCGTCGGGGCGGCCACGATCGCGCCGGTCGGCCGGTAGGTCAACCCCTTGAGCACGCGCGAGGAGAAACGGATCAGCTCGCGGTGCGGCCCCTCGTAGACGTCGTGGTCTGCCTCCCAGGAGCGCCAGCCGGCGACCGTGTCCTCGATCCGCGCCGGCACCTCCGCTGCCGCCGTCGCGGACGGCTCCCCGGCCTCGGCCGGCCCGAAGCGCAGGGCGAAGCCCCGCCGTTCGCCCGCGGCGAGCGAGAAACGGCTGCGCAGGGTGGAATCGGCGACCTCCAGCGCCACGTCGGCGGAGAGCGCGAAGCG
>JAGWRZ010000168.1 GCA_028876365.1 Acidobacteriota bacterium
AGGAGCAGCTGGAGGCGGACGGCCACCACTTCACCTCGGAGACCGACGCCGAGGTCGTCGTCCATCTGCTCGAGCGCGAGTACGACGGCGATCTGACCCGGGCGCTCGCACGCGTGTATCCGCAGCTCGAGGGCCACTTCTCGATCGTCGCCATCCATCACGACCACCCCGACCTGCTCGCGGGCGTCCGGCATCAGACCCCGCTCGTCGTCGGCGTGGGGAGCGGCGAGATGTTCATCGCCTCGTCGGTGGCCGCGTTCCTCAGCGAGACGCGCAACGCCTATCACCCCGAGAACGGGGAGATCATCGAGGTCACGCCCGCGGGCGCGCGCTACTTCGTCGACGGAGCCGAGGTCGAGCGCGAGACCGAGGAGATCCAGGGCGACCAGGACGTCGCCGAGAAGGGCGGCTTCGAGACGTTCATGCTCAAGGAGATCTACGAGCAGCCGGAGGCGGTCGAGGAGACGATCGGGGATCGCGTCCGCGGCCACACGCTCGTGCTGGAGGCCCTCGGCATGACGGAGCTCGAGATTCAGAATCTCCGCCGCGTCGTTCTCGTCGCGTGCGGCACCGCCTACCACGCAGCCGTCGTCGGGCGATACGTGATCGAGGAGTGGGCGCGAGTACCCGTCGAGCCGGACATCGCGAGCGAGTGGATCTACCGCAACCCGGTGCTGTCGAAGGACACGCTCGTCATCGGCATCTCGCAGTCGGGGGAGACGCGCGACACCGTGAATGCCGTGAAGCTCGCGCGCGAGCGCGGCGCCCGCACGCTCGCGATCACGAACCTCATGGGCACGCAGATCACGCGCGAGGCGGAGTCGTCGATCTACACGCGTTGCGGCCTCGAGGTCGGCGTCGCCGCCTCGAAGACGTTCACCGCCCAGGTTGCGCTCCTCTGCCTCATCGCGCTCAAGATGGCGCAGATCCGGAAGACGCTGCCCGACGAGGAGGTCGAGTTCATCCTCGACCGGCTGCACGAGCTGCCCTGCAAGATCCAGACCTTCCTCGACGACGTCGACAAGGGACGCCACCGGATCGACGAGATCGCACAGCGTTTCCACGAGCGGCCGTTCTTCCTCTATCTCGGGCGCCACATCGGATTGCCCGTCGCTCTCGAAGGGGCGCTGAAGCTGAAGGAGATCTCGTACATCCCGACCGACGCGTACTCGGCCGGCGAGATGAAGCACGGGCCGATCGCGCTTCTCGACGAGGGAACGCCGGTCGTCGTCGTCGCGACGAACATCCACGTCTACGACAAGATCATCTCCAACATTCAAGAGACGCGCGCGCGCGGCGCGCACGTGATCGCGATCGCGACGGAGGGAAACGAGGATATCCAGCATCACGCGGACGACGTCATCTTCGTGCCGCGCACGCCGGCGTTCCTCCAGGCGGTGCTCGCCGTCATTCCTCTCCAGCTGCTCGCCTACCGCATCGCCCGGCTCCGCGGCCTGAACGTCGATCAGCCGAGGAATCTGGCGAAGACCGTCACGGTCGAGTAGCTACTCCGGCGGACGGCGCAGGCGCTTCGTCTCGCCGCGGCGCCGCTTCTCCTCGAGCCTGCGTTCGCGCGAGGCCGCCGTCGGCTTCGTCCCCACGCGTCTGCGCTCGACGTGCAGCGCCTCGCGCAGCGCGGCGACGAGCCGCTCGGTTGCGAGCTCGCGGTTCCGAAGCTGGCTGCGCTCGTCCTGAGAGACGGCGCGCAGGACCGGCCCGGCCTTCGCGACGACGCGACGCTTCTGCGCGTCCGTGAGGGAGCCCGACGCCTCGACGTCGAAGACCGCCTCGACGCGCGTCTCCGACTTCTGGGCGTGCTGGCCCCCCGGTCCGCTCGACCGCGACGTGCGCAGCTCGATCTCCCGCAGCGGGAGAACGACCGAGCGGGTGACGCGAATAGACTCGCCGTCCATGGCAGCGATTCTCCTCGACGTCGACGGTGTGCTGCACGTCTCCGGGAACCCGATTCCCGGCGCGGCGGATGCGGTGCACCGGCTCCGCGGGGACGGCCATCGGCTCCGGTTCGTGACGAACACCACGACGCGCTCGCGGGCGAAGCTCGCCGAGGAGCTGCGCACGGCCGGAATCGAGGTCGAGGACGCGGAGGTGCAGACGACGGCCGATGCGGCCGTCAGCGCCCTCCGGGGGCGCCGCGTGCTCGCGCTCGTCATGCAGGGGATCGTCGCCGACCTCGAGGGCCTCGAGCTCGTCGGCGAGGGCGCGGACGCGGTGCTCGTCGGCGGGGCCGATGAGACGCCGGAGACCAATCTCGTCTTCTCGTACATGAATCTCGCACGCGCGTTCGCCGAGCTCGAGATGGGCGCCCGGCTCTACTGCCTCCATCGCAACCGGTGGTGGCAGACGGCGCGTGGGCCGCTGCTCGACGCCGGGGCTTTCGTCGCCGGGCTCGAGTACGCCTCGGACGTCGAGGCGGTCGTCATCGGCAAGCCGAGCCCCGCGTACTTCGCCGCCGCCCTCGAGGCCCTCGACGCCGACCCCGACCGCGCCTGGATGGTGGGCGACGACCTCGAGAGCGATATCGCCGGCGCGAACGCCGTCGGCATGAAGACGGTGCTCGTGCGCACGGGGAAGTTCCGTCCCGATGCGGTCGACGCATCGCGCATCCGGCCCGACGGCATCGTCTCGTCGATCGGCCAGCTCCCCGACTGGCTGGAGGCGCACGCGTGACCCGCGTCGGCACCGACCTGATCGAGATCGAGCGCATCCGTCGCTCGCTCGCGCGTTACACGCGCTTCCGCGAGCGCTGCTTCACGCCTGCCGAGCAGGAGTACTGCGACTCTCGACCGAACCCGGCCCAGAGCTACGCCGGCAGGTTCGCGGGCAAGGAGGCTGTCGGCAAGGCGCTCGGCTTCGGCGTCGCGCGCGCGTTCGCCTGGACGGAGATCGAGATCGTCGGCCGCCCGAAGCCGTCGGTCAGGCTTTCCGGGCGTGTCGCCGCGTGGGCGGAGCAGGTCGGCGCCGGCACGATCGACCTGTCGATGACGCACTCCCGCGAGCTCGCGCAGGCGGTGGCGATCGTCGATGACTGACTTCGAGCCGCTCTACACGAGCGCGGAGATGCGTGCGGCGGAGGAGCGCCACCCGGGGACGGTCGCGGAGCTGATGGAGCGCGCCGGCGCGGCGGTCGGGCGGGCGGCCGTCGAGACGCACCCGCACGCGCGGCGCTGGACTGTCGTCTGCGGAGGCGGTGCGAACGGCGGCGACGGCCGCATCGCCGCGCGCGAGCTCGAGCGCGCGGGACGCGAGGTGCGTGTCGTGGACGCGAAGGGGGGCGAGACCGACCTCGGCGATCCGGACGTGATCGTCGACGCGCTCTTCGGGACGGGCTTCACCGGAGCGCCGCGGCCCGATGCGGCTGCGCTGATCGAACGGATGAACGCGGCGGCCGCACCCGTCCTCTCCGTCGACCTTCCATCCGGCGTCGACGCATCGAGCGGAGAGACGGCGGGCGCGGCCGTGCGCGCCGACGACACCGTGACGTTTCACGCCCACAAGGCCGGGCTCGTCGTTGCGCCCGGCCGCTTCCACGCCGGCACGGTTCACATCGCCGACATCGGTCTCGACGAGGTCGAGACCGAGAGCCGGCTCGTCTGCCCGGGCCTCCTCCGCTCCGTTCCGAGAAGAGGGGAACGCGACAACAAGTACACGGCCGGCCACGTGCTCGTCATCGGCGGCTCGCCGGGGTTGACCGGAGCGCCGTCGCTCACGGCGATGGCGGCTCTTCGTGCCGACGCCGGCTACGTCACGCTCGCCGCGCCGAGGGAGACGCTGCCCGTGTTCGAGCAGCGTCTGCTCGAAGTCGTGAAGCGGCCGCTCGACGACGATCTCGCCGAGCTCGCGGCGAAGGCGTCGGCGCTCGCGATCGGCCCGGGCCTCGGGCGCGGCGGCGCTGCGCGGGCTCTCGTCCGCCGGGCGCTCGCCGAGGTGCCGTTGCCTGCCGTGGTCGACGCGGACGCGCTCTTCGAGCTCGAGCCGGGCGACTGGCCGGCGCCGCGCGTGCTCACGCCGCACGAGGGCGAGCTCGGCCGGCTCCTCGGCCGCGACTCGACGGAGATAGCCGCGCATCGCATCGCCTGCGTACGCGAGGCGGCGGAGCGCTTCGGCTGCGTCGTCCTCCTCAAGGGGCCGGACACGCTCGTTGCGGCGCCAGGCCGCGGCCTGCTCGTCTCGTCGCTCGGGCTGCCGTCGCTCGCGACCGCCGGGACGGGAGACGTGCTGACGGGCATCGTCGGCGCGTTCCTCGCGAAGGGGATGGACGCGCAGCTCGCGGCCGCCGCGGCGGCGGCAGCGCAGCAGCGCGCATCGGTCGAGGCGCCGCAGCGGGCGGGCCTCGTCGCAAGCGACCTTCTCGACGCGCTGCCGCGCGTGCTGGCGTAGATGCACCGCTCGGAGATCACGATCGACCTCGCGGCGGTGCGCCGCAACGTCCACGTCCTGCTCGACGCGCTCGGCGGTTCGCGGCTATGGGCGGTGGTGAAGGCGAACGCGTACGGGCACGGCGCATCGGACGTCGCGGGCGCCGCGCTCGGAGGGGGCGCGTCGGCGCTCTGCGTCGCAACCGTCCCCGAGGCGCTCGCGCTCCGGCGTGACTTCCCGGCGGCTCGGATCATCGTGATGGGGCCCGCGCTGAACCGCGAGGTGGGGCAGGCCCGGGACGCGCGCATCGAGCTCGTCGTCAGCTCCAACGACGAGATCCCTCCCGGCGTTCGCGTGCACGTGAAGCTCGACACGGGCATGGGGAGGTGGGGTGTCTCGGAGCTCATGTCGCCCGCGCTCGAGGTCGTCGGCCTCATGAGCCACCTCGCGACCGCCGACACCGACGCCGCGTACGCGGAGTGGCAGATCGAGCGCTTTCGCGCCGCGACCGCGCCGTACACGCATCTCGAACGCCACATCGCGAACAGCGCCGCCGCGCTGCGGTATCCCTCCGCCGCCTTCGACGCGGCGCGTTGCGGCATCGCCTTGTACGGGCTCTCGCCGTTCGGGACGGACCCGGCCGAGGACGGCCTGCGGCCGGTGCTGCGCTGGAGCAGCCACGTCGCGCAGTCGAAGCTCCTCCGCGCCGGGCAGAGCACGGGCTACGGGCGGAGCTTCGTCGCCGAGCGAGACACGTGGATCGGCATCGTCCCCGTCGGCTACGCGGACGGATTCCGCCGCGACCTCTCCGGGACGACGGTGCGCGTCGGAGGCGACGAGCGCCGTGTCGTCGGCACGATCTCGATGGACGCGCTCGCGGTCGAGCTCGAAGGGCAGGTCGCGACCGGGACCCCGGTGACGCTCATCGGCTCCGGCGTCCTCGCCGAGCAGCATGCCCGCGTCGCCGGCACGATCACCTACGAGCTCGTGTGCGGGATCGACTCGAGCCCGGCCCGCGCCCGCCGCACCGTCGTCGATGCCTGAGGATCGTTTCGCGCGCACGGCCGACCTCGTCGCTGCGCGGCAGGACGAACGCGCTGCGGCGCTGGCGGAGGAGGTGCGCGCATTCCTCCTGCCGCGCGGAGACGAGCGGGCAGTCGACGTCGGAACGGGGGCGGGTGCGCTCGCGCTCGCGCTCGCCCCGCTCGTGCACGAGGTCGTCGGCGTCGACCGCGTGCCCGAGCTCCTCGCGAAGGCACGGGAGCGCGCCGCGGGGGCGTCGAATGCGACCTTCGTCGAGGGCGACGCCGAGCGGCTGCCGTTCGAGGATTACTCGTTCGACCTCGCTGCGACCCTGCGGACGCTTCATCACGTTCCGCGGCCGGAGGTCGTCCTCGCCGAGCTCGTCCGCGTGACGCGTCCGGGGGGCCGGCTGCTCGTGATCGACCAGATCGCTCCGGACGATCCCCTCGCCGCTCTCGCCGTCGACCGCTTCGAGCGGTCGCGCGACCCGGGCCACACGCGCCTGCTACCCGAGGTCGACCTGCGCGGGCTGTTCGAGGCGAACGGGCTCGTGCTCGTGCGCGACCGGCGCGAGACCGAGCGCAGGTCGCTCGATGCCTACCTCGACCTCGCCGGCTGCACGGGAGAGCAACGCGCGCGAACGGCCGCGCTCGCGCCCGAGGGCTCGGACGCGTACACCGCGGAGCTCGGCTGGTATCTGCTCGCTAGATGATGGGGCGGAGGTGGTCCACCGCATCGCGGAGCTGTCGCCGCTCGGTCTCGAGGCCCGTGAAGGAGAGATGGAGCCGGCGCTCGCCTTCCGCCGTCAGCCGCAGATACGCGACCCGTCCGTCCTTTCCCGACTGGCGCCGCTCGACGAGCCCGCTCTCCTCGGCGCGGCTCACGAGCTCCGTGACCGTGCTCTGGGCGAGCTGGAGCCGCCTGGCGAGCTCCGTCACCGTCGACTGCGCGCTCCCGTCGGGGGCGCCCTTGATCATGAGGAGCAGGAGATAGCGCTGCGGTGTCAGCCCGGACTGGCGGGCGATGCGCTCGCTCTGGCGGAGGAACGTCCGGAGGGCGGCGCGGAAATCCGCGACGGCGAGGACGTCCTCGAGGTCGTAGGCGGGATCCATCGTCCTACGGATGGTACGACCTGCGGCGGCTGAATCCGAGAACGAGGGCGAATGTATTCGGTATGAACGCCTGGAGGCGCCCGGCGAGCCCGTAGTAGCGGGGGACGCTCGTCTCGCCCCGGCCGTGCTCGAGCGATGCGAGGACATGGCGTGCGACCGCATCCGGGCCGACGACGAGCCGCTGAGCCGGACGCGGCAGCCACCCCTGCGGGAAGCCCTCGGTCTCGACGAACCCGGGCTTCACCGTGTGGACGCGGATGCGGCGGCGCCGCAGCTGCGCCGCGGTCGCGCGCGAGAACGCGAGTTGAGCATGCTTGGAGGCGGAGTACGGCCCGGACGGCGGGAACGAGACCTCTCCGGCGACGGAGACGATGTTGACGACATCCGACGGCGCAGCGGACTCGAGCCCCGGGAGGAATGCACGCAGGCACCACACGCTCCCGAGGTAGTTCGTCCGCACGACGTCCTCGATCGTCTCGGGTGCGGCTTCGAGGAAGTCGGAGCGGCCGGCGACGCCGGCGTTGTTCACGAGGAGGTGGATCTGCGGATGGCGCGCGAGGACGCGGGCGGCCGTCGCATCGACCGACCCGCGATCCCGGACGTCGCACACCTCGACCTCGCCACCGGTCTCCTCCGCCAGCTCGCGGAGCCGGTCTTCGCGCCGCGCGACGAGGACGCACCGCCAGCCGTCGCGGGCGAGGGCGCGCGCAGTCTCGGCTCCGATCCCGGAGGAGGCCCCGGTGACGACGGCGACCTTGTCCATGCGCCGACTAGGATCGCACGATGGCTCGGGACTTTGCAGGCAAGCGCGCGCTCGTGCTCGGGGTCGCGAACAAGCGGTCGATCGCGTGGGCGATCGCCCAGGAGCTGGCGGCCGGCGGAGCGACGCTCGCGTTCACCTATCAGGGCGAGCGCATCGAGAAGAGCGTGCGCGACCTCGCGGCGACCGTCGACACGTCCCTCGTCACCGAGTGCGACGTACGCTCGGACGGCGATCTCGCACGCGTCTTCGG
This sequence comes from Acidobacteriota bacterium, assembly GCA_028876365.1. GTDB lineage: Bacteria > Actinomycetota > Thermoleophilia > Gaiellales > Gaiellaceae > Palsa-739. The sequence goes on from JAGWRZ010000168.1 coordinate 7,526, forward strand.
GGAGGTCGGCGAGGCATTCGGCGGCGAGCTCGACATCCTCGTGCACTCCGTCGCGTTCGCGCACGCCGAGGACCTCGAGGGGCGCTTCACCGATACTCCCCGCGATCGCTTCTTGCTCGCGATCGACATCAGCGCCTACTCGCTCGTCGCGTGCGCGCGGGCGGCCGAGCCGCTGATGGAGAAGGCGGGCGGCGGCTCGATCGTGACCATGACCTATCTCGGCGGCGAGCGCGCCGTGCCGCACTACAACGTGATGGGGGTCGCGAAAGCGACGCTCGATGCGTCTGTTCGCTACCTCGCCTGGGACCTCGGCCGGAAGAACATCCGCGTGAACGCGGTCTCGGCCGGGCCGGTGCGCACGCTGGCGGCGCGCTCGATCGCGGGCTTCCCGACGATGGAGGCGATCGTCGAGGAGCGCGCGCCGCTCCACCGGCACGTGACCGCGGAGGACGTGGGCGCCGCCGCCGCCTATCTCCTCGGCGACGGCGCGGTGAACGTCACCGGCACGACGCTGTACGTGGACAGCGGCTATCACAGCATGGGTATGTAGGCGACTGATGGAGGTACCAGGTACCGCGCCGGCGGTACCAGGTACCGGCCTAGCTAAACGGCTTCGTGACCATGTCGGCCACGACGACCAGCAGCACGGCAATGTCGAATCGCGCGATGAGGAGGATCTTGCGGATGGCCGCGATCGTCTCCGGCGCCGTCGTCCCCTTCGACTCGGACAGCTCAGCGACGCGCTTCGCCTGCGGCGAGAGGATCGCCATGCCGGTGACCATCGTGGCCGCGTAGCCGAGGAGGCCGACGACCACCCAGAACTTCCCCCAGCCCCAGTCGGTGTCGATCATCATCGCGATCCCGGCGAGCAGGACGATGCCGCCGGCGGGCGCGAAGAGCCGCTCGCCCACCCATGCCGCCCAGCGAGCGAGAGTCACGATCTCGTCCGGGTCGTCCGAGCGCTCGGCTTTCAGGCCGAGGACGGTGAGCAGCAGTCCGCCGCCGACCCAGAACACCGCGACGGTGACATGGACGACGCGGAAGAGCGCGTACCAGTGCGAGTACCAGGCCGAATCGAAGGCGAAGACGATGCCGAGGATCGCGACCGCCGCGCCGATCGACACGGTCAGGGGTGCGGACGAGCCGCGACGCGGAGTGCCTGCCGAAGTGGTTTCCATGCCTCAGTAAAGAAAATCGGCCGGACGGCTACAAGGCCCTCGCAGCCGCGAGGAGCACGTCGAAATCGGGAAGCTCGGACGTCTCGTACGACCATGCACCGCGAAGCACGCCCTCGTGGTCGATCAAGAACGCGGAACGCGCGGAGACCTCCCGCAGGCCGCGATGCTCGATCGCGACGTCGAAGCCTCGCGTCGCGTCGCCGTTCCAGTCCGACAGGAGGGGGAAGTCGAGGTCGAGCGCCTGCATCCACGCGACGTGCGTCCACGGCGAGTCGCGCGAGATCGCGTAGGGCTGCACGCCGGCGGCCCGGAACTCGTCGCTCCTGTCACGCAGGAGCTCGAGCTCGCTCGTTCAGGTTGCGGACCAGTCGAAGAGGTAGAAGAGGACGAGCATCGGCCCGTCGCCCACGATCTGCGGAAGGGTCGCGTTCTCCTGGGGCGTCGTCCAGACGCGCGCGTCCGGGATGCGGTCGCCGGGCTCGAGCACGCGCTCAGCCTACGGGAACGCCGACGTTCTCGGTCTGCGACGCGATCTCGCGGACGACCTCGACGATGTCGCGGTTGGCGTTGAAGACGCGCAGCTGGCGGTCGGCGCTCGAGCCGCGGCGAAGGATGTCCTCGACGCCGGCGAGCTCGGCGTCCGACCCGAGCTCGCGGGCGTGCGGCTCGATCGTCCGGAGCGTGCGGCGGATCGCCTGCGCGACGGGCACGCGGTTCCGCCGCCCCGTCTGCAGGTCCATGACCGGCGCGTCGAGCCCGTAGCGCGCCGCGAGCCACTTGTTCTCGGTGGTGAGGATGCGGTGGAACGACGGGATCTCCTCGCCCGCGTCGAAGCGCTCGCAGTAGTGCTTCACGAGCGCCTGGCAGAACGCGGTGATGGCGACGACGTCGTCGAGACGCGTGACCGCGTCGCAGATCCGGATCTCGATCGTCCCGAGGCGCGGATGGAGCCGGATGTCCCACCAGATGTGCGTGTAGTCGGCGATGCAGCCCGTGCGCTCGAGCTGCCCGACGACCTCCGCGTAATCGGCGTAGTCGCGGAAGCGGGGCGGCGGCCCCGAACGCGGGAACGCCGCGAACACCATGTGCCGCGACGAGCGCAGTCCCGTCGCCTCGCCGCGCCAGAACGGCGAGCTCGCCGAGAGCGCGACGAGCTCCGCGAGATGGGCGATGAGGCCGTTCACGACCTGGATCGCCTTCTCGGGCCCATCGACGGCGACGTGCACGTGCATGCCGAAGATCAGCTCGCGGCGGGCGATGTACTGGAGCTGGTCGACGAGAGCGCGATAGCGGTCCTTCGCGGTGATCCGCTGCCGCTCGAAGAGCGAGAAGGGATGCGTCCCGGCGGAGCCCACCCGCATGCCTCGGTCCCGCGCCACCTCGCTGACGTAGCTCCGGAGCTGCCGGAGCTGCCCGGCGACGTCGGCGGCGGTGTGGCAGACGGGCGTCGCGATCTCGAGCACGGACTGCATGAGCTCGGCGTTGATGCGCGTCTCGAGCTCGTGGCCCGCGACCGCGGCGAGCACGGTGTCGATGTGCTGGACGAGGTCGAAGCTCTCGCCGTCGAGCAGCATGTATTCCTCCTCGACACCGAGCGTGAACGCATCGCTCGCGCCGAAGGCATGGTCGAGGACGCTGCCGCCCTCCGCGTAGCCGCTTCCCTTGCCCGTGATCGAGGAAGGGATCAGCTGCCCGGTCACGGCAGGAGCGCCTCCGCCTCGATCTCGACGCGCCACGCCGGGTCGAGCAGGCCCGCGACGACGAGCATCGCCGAGGCGGGCCGGACCTCGCCGAACACTTCGCCGTGCGCGCGGCCGACGGCTTCCCAGTCGGCGGCGTCGACGAGATAGACGCGGGTGCGTACGACGTGCTCCGGCTTCGCCCCGACCTCCGCGAGCGCGTCCGTGACGATCGCGAGGCAGCGCTTCGCCTGCTCGTACGGATCGGTCGACTCCGTCCCGATCGGGGCCGTCCCGGCGACGTGGACGTGCCGCCCGTCGCGCACGGCTCTCGAGTAGCCGACGGTCGCAGCCATCGGGGAGACCGCCGGTACGAGCTGCCTGTCCATGAACCTAGTATCGCGCGAACGTGAACGCTCTTTCCGTCATCGACTCCTGGGGAGCGCGCACCGCCGCCGCCGGCCTCGCCGGGGCCGCGGAGGCCGTTCACGGGCCGCACGACGTGCCGCTGCGCTGGGCCTCGGTGACGAAGCTCCTGACCGGGCTCGCGACTCTCGTCGCGGTCGAGGAGGGAACGGTCGACCTGGCCGAGCCTGCAGGGCCGGAGGGATCGACGCTCCGCCACCTGCTCGCGCACGCGTCCGGTCTCGGGCCGGAGGAGGGCCCGCCGCTCATGCCGCCCGGGCAGCGTCGGATCTACTCGAACTACGGCATCGAGCTCGCGGCGGCGCTCGTCGCCGAGCGAGCAGGCATGCCGTTCTCGGAGTACCTGCGCGCGGCGGTCGTGCGGCCGCTCGGCCTGCGCGGCGCGCTCGCGGGCTCGCCGGCATGGGGCTTCCGGGGGCCGCTCGACGACCTGCTCGCGCTCGCGCGCGAGCTGCTCGCGCCTTCCATCGTCGCCGCCGAGACGCTCGCGGAGGCGACGGCGGTGCAGTTCCCCGGCCTCGACGGCGTGCTGCCGAGCTTCGGCCGGATGACCCCGAACGACTGGGGCCTCGCCTTCGAGCTGCGGGACGCGAAGACGCCGCACTGGACGGGCGCGCGCGCCTCTCCCCGGACGTTCGGCCACTTCGGCGCCGCCGGGACGTTCCTCTGGGTCGACCCCGACGCCGGTCTCGCGCTCGGCGTCCTCACCGACCGGGAGTTCGGCGACTGGGCGAAGGAAGCGTGGCCGGCGCTCTCGGACCTAGTCGTCCGAGTCGTCCGCGAACAGCGGACGAAGTAGCGCGTCGAACGTCTCGCGGTCGCAGCTCGCGATCACCGCGGGTGTGATCGCCGCCACCGTCGCCGTGCGCGGGACGTCCATCGCGAGCGCCACCTCGCCGAAGTAGTCGCCGGGGCGGAGGACGTTCCGGCTGCCGTACCCCGCCTGGCTGACGGAGAGCATCCCGGAGAAGACGACGTAGAAGCGGTCACCCGGCTCGCCCTCCCGGACGATGACCGTCCCGGGAGCGACCTCCTCGCGCTCCATCCGCTTCGCGAGCCGCGCGAGCGTCTCGCCCGGCAGCCCGGCGAGGATCCCCACGCGGTTCAGCTCGTGCTGGGTGGCCGACGACCTGGGCACGACGAGATTCTGCCCGTGGGCCTCCAGGGCCCGGAAGTTGAGCCGAACGGCCCATGGCCGCCGTCCGCTTTCGCGTCGATCATGCCCGCATGAGCGAACGCGGCCTCCATCGCATCGAGGACGACCTCGCCGAGACCTGGGTCGAGGACTGGGCCGGGGCCGGGGTCGCCGAGATCGAGGACTTCCTGAGGAAGCATGCGGAGTTTCTGAGCTTCCTCGAGGATTACGCCGAGAGCTAGCGCGAGCTCCCGGCGTCCCTCGTCACTCGGCCAGTCCGAGCTGGCGCTCGAGCATCCCCTTGGGCATGGCGCCGACGGCGTTCGCCTTCGGCTCGCCGTTCTCGAAGAGGATCATGTTCGGGATCGACTGGATTCCGTAGCGCATCGCGAGGCTCTGGTTCTCGTCGATGTTCACCTTGACGAGCTTGAGCTTGCGCTCCTCCGAGATCTTCTCGAGGACGGGGGAGACGGCATGGCAGGGGCCGCACCATTCCGCCCAGAAGTCCACGAGCACGGGCTCGGAGCTCTGGAGGACCTCGGTCTCGAAGGTCGCGTCGGTGACGTCGTTTGCCATCGTTTCCTTTCCTTCGCGTGCGTCGGGAGAGCGGGTACCCATTCTCCCTCTGGTGAGAACGCCTCTCTCTAGACTTGCCTTCCCGATGGGGGAACAGATCTTCCAGCCGCTGCCGGACAAACCCGACCATCCCGCCCTCGAGGAGGCGGTGCTGGCCTCGTGGGAGTCCGGGCGGACCTTCGAGAAGCTCCGCGAGCAGAACCGCGGCGGCCCGCGCTTCTCCTTCTTCGACGGGCCCGTGACCGCGAACAAGACGCTCGCGGTGCACACGGCGTGGGGCCGGACGCTGAAGGACGTCTTCCAGCGCTACAAGGCGCTGCGCGGCTTCGACCAGCGCTACCAGAACGGCTTCGACTGCCAGGGACTCTGGATCGAGGTCGGCGTCGAGCGCGAGCTCGGCCTCAACTCGAAGCGCGAGATCGAGGAGTACGGGCTCGAGGAGTTCGCGCGCAAGTGCCGCGACGTCGTCGTGCGCTCGTCAG
>JAGWRZ010000169.1 GCA_028876365.1 Acidobacteriota bacterium
CGAAGACGTTCCGGGTGCTGCCCGACGGCCGGACGGGACGGATCATCTGCGACGTCGTCACGCCCGACGGGGAGCCGTACGTCGGCGATCCGCGCTACGCGCTCCGCCGTGCGCTCGAGCGGATGGAGGCGATGGGCTTCGACACGTTCAACATCGGACCGGAGGCGGAGTACTTCCTCTTCAAGGACGAGAACGGCACGGAGACGCTCGACGAGGGTGGCTACTTCGCGCAGACGACGCTCGACGCCGCGACCGGCATCCGGCGCGACACGATCCGCGCGCTCGAGTCGATGGGCATCCCCGTCGAGTACCACCACCACGAGGTCGGCCCCTCGCAACACGAGATCGACATCCGCTACGCCGGCGCGCTCGACATGGCCGACTACGTGCTCACGTACCGGCTCGTCGTGAAGGAAGTCGCGCTCTCCTTCGGCGCCTACGCGACGTTCATGCCGAAGCCGCTCGCCGACGAGAACGGCTCCGGGATGCACACGCACCAGTCGCTGTTCACCGACGGCCGCAACCAGTTCTTCGACGCAGACGACAAGTGGCACTTGTCCGACATCGGCAAGCAGTTCATCGCCGGCCAGCTGCGGCATGCGCGCGAGATCGCCGCCGTCTTCGCGCAGTGGGTGAACTCGTACAAGCGGCTCGTCCCCGGCTACGAGGCGCCGGTCTACGTCGCCTGGTCGCAGCGCAATCGCTCCGCGCTCATCCGCATCCCGCTGTACAAGCCCGGCTCGGAGCAGGCGACGCGGGCCGAGCTCCGCTGTCCCGACCCGGCGTGCAATCCGTATCTGACGTTCGCCTGCCTTCTCCACGCAGGCCTCGAGGGGATCGAGAAGGGGTACGAGCTCCCCGAGCCGATGGAGACCAACCTCTACCACCTGACCGCGGAGCAGCGCCGCGAGCGGGGAATCGTCTCCCTCCCCGAGACACTGGGGGAGGCGATCGACGAGCTCTCCCGCTCGGAGCTCGCGCGCAAGGCGCTCGGTCCCCATATCTTCGACCGCTACGTCGAGCTGAAGCGGAAGGAGTGGGACGAGTACCGGGTCCAGTTGACCGACTGGGAGATGAAGAAGTACCTCGCCGTTCTGTGAGTCGACCCCGGGGGTCTGGCACGGGTGTCACCAAACCTGACACAATCGGAGCGACTCGTCCCCTGCGGAGGCGAGTCCAACTGACGGCCGGCTGCGAGGCGCCCTTCGGTGCCTCGCGGTCGTTCTGGCCGGCATGAAGGTCACCGCCGAGGCGGCACGCCGCTTCCTCGTCGCCCGGCACTTCCTCTCGCCCGCGCGGGCGCTCGCCGGAGGGCCGGACGCCGTGCTCGAGGTGCTCGGTCGTTTCGGCGCGATCCAGTTCGACCCGATCGCGGTCGCGGGCCGGAACCACGACCTCGTGCTGCACGCGCGCGTCGCCCGGTACGAGGCGGCGTGGTGCGACGAGCTGTACGAGCGGCGCGCGATCTTCGAGGCGACCAACAAGGCGCTCTCGTTCGTGCCCACGAGCGAGTTCCCGTGGTTCAGGCACGTCATGGGCCGGAAGGGGCCGCGGTTCCACGACGCGGCGCTCGTGGACAACGCCAAGGTTGCAGAGCGCGTGCTCGAGCGGATCCGCGCGGAGGGGCCGCTGTCGTCACGCGACTTCGCGCCCGAGCCCGGGGCGACGAGGGATTGGTTCGGGATGCCGGAGAATGCCGTGCGCTCGGTGCTCGAGGCGTACACCGCGACCGGCGTGCTCGGCCTCGCACGGCGCGTCGGCAACCTGCGGTACTACGACTTCCTCGAGCGTCTCCTTCCGGGCGAGGTGCTCGCCCAGCAGGTCCCCGAGCTCGAGCAGCAGCGGCACAAGCTCCTGTCCCGGCACCGCGCACACGGCCTGCTCGCGGCTGCCGGCGCAGGCGGGACCTTCGACCGGATCGGCGCGCCGGCGATTCGCAAGGAGCTGCACGCGGAGCTCGTCGAGCATGGTGCGCTCGCGCCCGTCGAGGTGGAGAACGTGCGCGGCAGGCGGTTCGTCCTCGCGGGGGAGCTCGAGCTCCTGGAGTCCCCGCCGGAGCCGGCGCCCTCCGTTGCGTTCATCCCTCCGTTCGACTCCCTGCTGTGGGACACCGGCCTCGTCGAGAGCCTTTTCGGCTTCGAGCACGTCTGGGAAGGCTTCTTCCCGCCGCCGAAGCGGCGTTGGGGGTATTACGTGCTCCCGATTCTCTTTGGCGACCGCTTCGTCGGCCGGATCGAGCCGAGGATCGACGCTGCGGAGCGCAGGGTGAAGGTGTTGAACGTCTGGTGGGAGCGCGGCTTCGCGCCCAGGTCGGCCGAAGGGTTCCACGAGGCCATGCACGAGGCGCTCTCCGCCTATCGGCGCTTTGCGGGCGCCGACCGCCTCGAGGGGGCCGTGCTCTAGAGGAAGCTGCGGATCGCGTCGCGGTCGACGCGGAGCTCGATGAGGCCGCTCGAGCCGTCGATCTGGTCGATCGTGTCGGCCGGAACGAGGCGGCGGCGGCGCGAGAACAGGCCCGCCTTGACCGAGAGCGCGTCGGGAACGTCCGGCGCGGTGCCGTACATCGGGCACTCCACCTTGCCCACGAGCCGACCGTGCCTGTCGGCCACGATGTAGCCGGCGGTGCGGCGGAGATCGATGGCGAGGGCGCTCATGTGGATGACGCTATTCCCGCCCTGCAAGGTTTTTTGCAGGGTCGGCGTAAAAGGTTTGTTAACGGGCCCGGAAATCCTCCCCCTACGATTCGGCGGATGGATGCGACGGAGCGGCACCTGCGCCTGCTGACCGAGACGACCGCCGCGGTCAACTCGACGCTCGACCTGGAGGAGGTCCTCCATCTCATCGCGACGCGGGTGGCCGAGGCCCTCCATGCCGACGCCTGCTTCGTCTATCTGTACGACGACCGCACCGACGAGCTCGTGCTCCGCGCCACCTATGGGACGAGCGTCGACGAGATGACCCGCCGTCCCCGGTTGCGTCCCGGTGAGGGGATCACGGGTGTCGCCGCGGCCGAACGCACGCCGGTGATGATTCCCGCCCAGGCGCATCTCGATCCCCGGTTCAAGCACTTCCCGAACCTGCCGGAGTCGCAGTACGCGTCGATCCTCGCCGTGCCGATCCTCGTGCACGGCGAGAAGCTCGCCGGCGCGCTCAATGTCCGTACGCGCGCGGCGCGCGAGTACGACGCCGCCGAGATCGGGCTCGTCGAGGCGATCGCGGACCAGGTGGCCCAGACGATCGTCCATGCGCAGCTGTACGCGCAGGCGCAGCGACGGGTCGCGGAGCTGGAGGCGCTGGCGCGAATCTCGGAAGCCGTCTCGGAGTCCCTCTACCTCGAGGAATCGCTCGAGGCGATCGTGAAGACGACGATGGACGCGGTGTCCGCCACCGGCGCCGCGCTCGTGCTCGAAGACGGACGCATCGCCTGGCCCGAGGGGCGTGCGGGCTCGCATGCGGTGCGCACGCCGCTCCGCTGGCGCGGGCGACAGATCGGCGAGCTCGTCGCCGACCGCGACGCCCCTTTCTCGGACGACGATCGCGCTCTGCTCGAGGCGATCGCCCATCATGCGGCCGTGGCGTTGGAGCACGGCCGCGCGGTCATGCGCGGAGTGCTCGCCCAGGAGATCCACCATCGGGTGAAGAACAACCTGCAGACCGTCGCGTCGCTTCTGCGCCTGCAGTCGCGCGCCGAGGACGTCGATCCGCGTGAAGCGCTCGAGCATTCCGTCAACCGGATCCTCGCGATCGCCGCAGTGCACGAGGTCCTGACCGAGCAGCGGGAGGAGGACGTCGAGCTCGCCGACCTCCTCGACCGTCTGCGGGCGATGCTCGTCCAGGGCCTCGGCGCGGGCCGCGACGTCTCGGCGAGCCTCGAGACCGTGTCGCTTGCGGGGCAGCGGGCGACCGCGCTCGCTCTCGTGTTCAGCGAACTGCTCCAGAACGCGCTCGAGCACGGCGCCGGCGGCGTGCGGATCGAGCTCGCGCAGCGGAACGGCGAGGTCGTGCTCGCCATCGCCGACGAGGGGCCGGGCCCGCGCGAGCCCGGCGCGGGGACGGGCCTGTCGATCGTGCGCGCCCTCGTTCGCGACGAGCTGCGCGGGACGTTCGACCTGCGCAGCGACGGCGGGACGCTCGCGGAGGTCGTGTTCCCGGCGTGACGAGGACGCACGAGGTGCTCATCGTCGTGCGGCGCGCCGAGGAATACCTCGTCGTGCACCGCTCGCCCGAGAACGGCGGCTATTGGCACCAGATCGCGGGCGGGGTCGAGAAGGGCGAGTCGCCTGCCGCGGCCGCCGTCCGCGAGCTGCGCGAGGAGACCGGCCTCGCGGCCGAGCCGGCGCCGATCGCGGGCGGGTTCGAGTACGACGGCATCCACGTCGACTGCTTCGTCGCCGAGGCGCCGGCGGGGTGGGAGCCCCGGCTCGACTGGGAGCACGACGGCTACCGCTGGCTCGCCGCCTCGGCCGCCGCCGATCTCATGCACTGGCCGGAGCCGTCGGACGTCCTGCGCGGGTTCGTCTCGTGAATCCTCATGGATGTTCACGCGCGTCAGACGGGTGCTCCCTCTCCCACCCCACCAGCCGTCAGGCTACGGCGGCGATACGTACGAGTCCGTCCGGGCTTCCACGCGGATCCGCCACGTGATCGAGCTGCCGAATGCGTTGTGGCACGTCAGTGAGGACCCGGCGATCGAGGTGTTCGCCCCGCATCACCGGCCCGGACACGCGCTCGACAAGCCCGTTGTCTGGGCGGTCGACACCTGGCACATGCCGCTGTACTGGTTTCCGCGCGATTGCCCTCGCGCGACGTGGTGGGCGAGGGAAGCCACGACCGACGACGACGTCGACCGCTGGCTCGACGGCGACCGCAGGCGCCGAGTCGGCGCATTCGAATCGGCCTGGCTCGGCCGCGTGCGCAGTGTCCGCCTCTACGCCTATCGCCTGCCTGCGGACACGTTCGAGCCGTGGGACAAGTTCTTCGTCTCACGGGAGACGGTCGTCCCCCGGGAGCCGGTCGAGCTCGGCGATCTGCTCGCGCGGCACGCCGAGGCTGGTATCGAGCTCCGCATCGTGCCGACCCTGTATCCGCTGTGGGACGCGGTGATCCGGACAACGCTCGACTACAGCGGCATCCGTCTCAGGAATGCTGTCCGGCGATGAGGATCCTCGTTGCAGAGGACGAGACGATCATCCGTCTCGACCTGAAGGAGATGCTCGCGCGCGCGGGCTACGACGTCTGCGCGGAGGCGCGCGACGGCGAGGAGGCAGTCGCGCTCGCGCGCTCGGAGCAGCCCGACCTCGCGATCATGGACGTGAAGATGCCGAAGATCGACGGCATCGAGGCCGCCCGGCGCATCCTCGACGAGCGTCCCATTCCGATCGTCATGCTCACCGCGTACGGCCAGGACGAGCTCGTCTCCCGCGCAGTCGAGGCAGGCGTCTTCGGCTACCTCGTCAAGCCGTTCCGCGAGCAGGATCTGCTGCCGGCGATCGCGACCGCGCGCGCACGGCACGAGGAGCTCGCCGCCGTCCGAGAGGAAGCGGAGTCGCTGGCGGAAGCGCTCGCGGCACGCAAGGTGATCGAGCGCGCGAAGGGCCTGCTGATGGAGAAGGAGAAGATCTCCGAGCAGGACGCCTTCGCGCGCCTGCGTCGCGCGAGCCAGTCGTCGGGCAGGCCGCTGAAGGTGATCGCGGAGGCCGTCGTCGCGACCCTCGGGACGGAGGAGTGACGGGCGAGCATCCGAACGCGGCGCTCGTGCGAAGGCTGTTCGCGGCGTTCGGCCGCGACCCGAAGGTGATCGCCGCCGCTCTATCCCGCGACGTCGTCTGGCGCGTTCCCGGCAACACCGTGATGAGCGGCGAGTACCGCGGGCCACGGGAGGTGGTCGAGTTCCTTCGCCGGACCGGAATCGAGACGAACGGGACGTACCGCAGCCGTCTGCACGCCGTTCTCGCGAACGACGAATGGGTGGTCGCGATCTACCGCGCGACGGGCAGCCGCAACGGCATCGATCTCGACGTCGACCAGGCGCTCGTCATGCGCGTCGCGGACGGCCGGATCGACGACGTCACCGCCGTCCCGCTCGACTCCGCCTTCGATGCGTTCTGGGCCTGAGCCGTTCGAGGGCGTGGACGCGCGGGCGCTCGCGCGCGCGCAGCAAGAGGAGATGCTCGAGCGCTACGACGGGGTCGCCGACATCGGCCCGGTCCGGGTGGCGTCGATGTTCGTCGAGCCCGAGGGCGTGTTTCTCGTCGTGCGCGACGACGACGGAGCGGCCGTCGCGTGCGGCGGGGTTGCGCGCTTCGACGAGACACGAGGCGAGGTGAAGCGCATGTACGTCCTCCCCGAGCACAGGGGTCGCGGCCTCGGCCGCCGTCTTCTCGTCGAGCTGGAAGCGCACGCGCGCCGGCTCGGGTATCGCTCGCTCGTGCTCGAGACCGGCGACCGCCAGCCGGAAGCGCTCGGCCTGTACTCCTCGCACGGCTACACCCGGATCCCCTGCTACCCGCCGTACGACTCACGCGCGCTCAGTCTGTGCTTCGAAAAGCGCCTCCCACCGCTCGAGCAGTGAGGTGAGCGCGTCGCGCGCGAGCTTGTGCGCGGCCAGCAGCTCGACGTCAGACCAGTCTGCCGCCAGCTTGCGCTCGATCTCGGCCACCTCCGCCTCGCGCGCGGCGACCTCCGCCTCGACGCGCTCGAGCTCCCCGGACCGCTTCTTCTGCGCGGCGCGCGGCTTCGCGACCTGCGCGGGTCTCGGCGCCGGAGCCGCCACGCGCGCGACGCGCTCCTCGCGCCGCCGCAGCATCTCCGCCCAGCCGCCGTCATAGCCGTGCAACTCGCCGTTCTCGATCGCGAGCGTGCGCTCGGCGATCGCGTCGAGAAGCGCCCGGTCGTGCGAGACGAGCAGGACGGTGCCGGGGAACGCGTCGAGTGCAGCCTCCAGCGCCTCGCGGCTGTCGAGATCGAGATGGTTCGTCGGCTCGTCGAGAACGAGGAAGTTCGCGCCGGACGCAACCGTGACCGCGAGCGCGAGCCGCCGCCGCTCGCCCCCGGAGAGAACGGCCACCGGCTTCTCGTGGGTCTCCCAGCCCGAGAAGAGAAAGCGGCCGAGCAGGTTCTGGGCGTCGGGGCGGGACAGGCCGGTCATCGACTGGACGCACTGGAGCACGGAGCCGCGCGTGTCCAGCTCCATCTCCTGCTGGGAGAAGTAGCCGACCTGCACGCCGTGGCCGATGCGCACGCCGCGCTCGTTCACGATCGCGTCGAGCAACGTCGTCTTTCCCGAGCCGTTCGGGCCGACGAGTGCGACGTGCTCTCCGCGCTCGAGCGCGAACGACGCGCCGCGCAGCAGCTCGCGATCGCCGATGCGAAGGTCGAGCGCCTCGGCCTCGACGACGGTGCGCCCGCTGCGCGCAGGCTTCAGGAACTCGAAGCCGAGCGTCTTCGTCCGCCGCGAGAGGAGCGCGACCTCGTCTGCGGCGGCGGCGCGGTCCCTCTGCAGGCGGCCGATGTGGGTCAGCTTCGCCTGCGCCTGCTTCGCCTTGTCCTTCTTGTGGCGGAACCGCTCGACGAAGCGCTCGAGGCGCGCGATGTCCGCCTCGGCGCGTGCCACCTCCTTCTGCGCGTGCACGGCGCGAGCCGCCTTCTCCCGCCGCCACACGTGCCACGGCCCGGGGAAGAACGTCGCGCGGCCGGCGGCGAGCTCGAGCGTCGCCGTCGTCACCGCCTCGAGGAACCAGCGGTCGTGCGCGACGAGGATGACGGCGGTGTCGAGTGACTGGAGCTCGCGCTCCAGCCACTCGAGGCTCGCGACGTCGAGGTGGTTCGTCGGCTCGTCGAGGAGCAGGAGGTCGGGGTCCCCGCCGAGCGCGCGCGCGAGCGATGCGCGCGTCAGCTCCCCTCCGGAGAACGTCCGCAGCGGCCGGTCGAGATTCTCGTCGGCGAAGCCGAGCCCGCGAAGGACCGAGGTCGCGTGGTCGCGCCAGCCGTAGCCGCCCGCGTGCTCGAGTCGAGCCTGCGCGGCCGCATACCGGTTGAGCGTCACCTGGTCATGCGACCCCGAGGCCATCGCCTGCTCGAGCCCGGCGAGCTCCGTCTCGAGCGCGACGAGGTCGCGCGCGCCGGAGAGGACGTATTCGCGCAGCGTCAGCTCCCGGTCGAGCGGGGGCCGCTGATCGTGGAGGGCGACTCGCGTCCCCTTCTCGACCGCGAGCTCGCCGCCGTGCTTCTCCGTCTCGCCGGCGAGGATGCGGAGCAGGGTCGTCTTCCCGGCGCCGTTCGGGCCCGACAGGGCGACCCGGTCGCGCCGTTCGACGCTGAAGGAGACGCCGTCGAAGAGCAGGGTCCCGGCGAGCTCCTTGCGGAGGTTGGAGGCGATCACGACGGCCATGACGCACCAAGGGTAGTGCGGCGCATATCGTTCCCACCGTGCCCGCCACCGAGCTCGAGCAGAGGTCGATCGACACCATCCGGACGCTCGCGATGGACGCGGTGCAGCAGGCGAACGCCGGGCACCCGGGCACGGCGATGGCGCTCGCACCGCTCGCGTACCTCCTCTACACCGAGGTGATGAACCACAACCCGGCGAGCCCGCAGTGGACGAACCGCGACCGGTTCGTCCTCTCCGCCGGCCACGCATGCATCCTCCAGTACGCCGCGCTCCACCTCTCCGGCTACAACCTCTCCCTCGAGGAGCTGAAGCGGTTTCGCCAGTGGGAGTCGCTCACGCCGGGCCATCCGGAAGTGCATCACACGCCGGGCATCGAGGCCACGACGGGCCCGCTCGGCCAGGGATTCGCGAACGGCGTCGGCTTCGCGCTCGCGGAGCGCTACCTCGCCGAGATGTTCAACCGGCCGTACGACGAGATCGTCGACCACCGCGTGTACTGCATCTGCTCCGACGGCGACCTGATGGAGGGCGTCTCGAACGAGGCCGCGTCGATCGCGGGGACGAACGGCCTCGGCAAGCTCATCTACTTCTACGACGACAACCACATCACGATCGACGGCACAACGTGGCTCTCGTTCACGGAGGATCGCGGCAAGCGCTTCGAGGCGCAGGGCTGGCACGTCCAGACGGTGGAGGACGCGAACGACCTCGACGCGCTCCGAGAGGCGATCGCGAGTGCGCAGGCGGAGACCGCCAAGCCGTCGCTCGTCATCGTGCACTCCCACATCGCCTTCGGCGCGCCGCACGCGGTCGACACCGCCAAGGCCCATGGATCGCCGCTCGGCGAGGAAGAGGTTCGCGCGACGAAGGTCGCGCTCGGCTGGGACCCGGACGAGAAGTTCGTCGTCCCGCGGGAGGTCGCCGCCCACTTCAACCAGGTCGAGCGCGGTCTGGCGCTCGAGGACGCCTGGCAGCAGAGGTTCTCCACGTGGTCCGCGAAATATCCGGACGCGCGCGAGCGCTGGGATCAGGTGCACACGGGCAAGCCCCTCCCCGGCTGGGCCGGGGCGCTCCCGGTGTTCGAGCCCGGTGAGGAGATCGCGACGCGCGACGCCGGAGCGAAGGTGATGCGCGCGCTCATGCCGTACACGCCGACGATGATCGGCGGAGCGGCCGACCTCGTCGAGTCGACGAAGACCGAGTTCAAGGGCGGCGGCGTCTTCTCGGCCACGCATGCCGGCCGCAACATCGCGTTCGGGATCCGCGAGTTCTCGATGGGCGCCATCGTCAACGGCATCTCGCTGCACGACGGGATGGTGAAGCCGTACGGATCGACGTTCCTCGTCTTCAGCGACTACATGCGCAACGCGGTGCGCCTGTCCGCTCTCTCGCGCCTGCAGTCGTTGTGGGTCTGGACGCACGACTCGGTCGGGCTGGGCGAGGATGGGCCGACGCACCAGCCGATCGAGCATTACGCGTCGCTGCGCGCGATTCCGTTCCTCTGGTTCGTCCGCCCGGCCGACGCGACCGAGACCGTCGGCGCGTGGAAGGTCGCGATCGAGCGTGAGGACGGCCCCGTCGCGTTCGCTCTCACGCGGCAGAAGGTGCCGACCCTCGAGGGGACGACGATCCAGGGCGTCGCACGCGGCGCCTATGTCGTGCACGAGCCCGACGACGACCCCGAGCTCATCCTCATCGCGACCGGCTCGGAGGTGAGCGTCGCGGTGGAGGCGGCCAAGCAGCTCGACGTCCCGGCGCGCGTCGTCTCGATGCCGTGCTGGGAGCTCTTCGAGGCGCAGCCGCAGGGGTACCGCGACGAGATCCTGCCGCCCGACGTGAAGGCCCGCCTGTCGATCGAGGCCGGCGTCGCGCTCGGGTGGCACAAGTGGGTAGGCGACGAGGGCGACACGCTGTCGATCGAGCACTACGGCGCATCGGCGCCCGGCCCCACCGTGCTGGAGAAGCTCGGGTTCACGCCCGGCAACATCGCCGCTCGCGCGCTCGCGCTCCGCGAACGAGTCAGCTGATGCGGGTCGCGGTCGCGTTCGACCACCGTGGCGTTCATCTTCGGGACGTCGTGCTGCAGACGCTCCGCGCGGACGGTCACGAGATCGTCGATCTCGGGACCGACACCGACGCCGTCCGGATCGACTATCCGGACAAGGCGCGCGAGATCGGCGACGCGATCCTCGACCGGCGTGCGGAGCGGGGCGTGCTCATCTGCGGGTCCGGCGTCGGCGCGGCCGTGGCCGCGTGCAAGATCGCCGGAATCCGGGCCGCGATCTGCCACGACATGTACTCGGCGCACCAGGGCGTCGAGCACGACGACATGAACGTGCTCTGCCTCGGCTCCGAGGTCGTCGGCCCGAGCCTCGCCGCGGATCTCGTGCGCACCTTCCTGGGTGCGGTCTTCATCGACTCGGGCAGGTACCTGGAGAGGCTGGAGAAGGTGAAAGCGATGGAAAGGGCGATGGCACATGGCTGAGTCGAGGCTGGACGAGCTCTCCGGGCGCGGGCAGTCGGTGTGGATCGACTACCTGTCCCGCGACATGCTCGAGGAGGGGGAGCTCGCGCGGATGATGCGCACGGACGCCGTCGTCGGCGTCACCTCCAACCCGACGATCTTCCAGAAGGCGATCTCGCACGGTGAGCGCTACGACGAGCAGCTCAAGGAGCTGCTGGAGAAGGAGGCGGACCCGAAGGAGATCTTCCTTCAGCTGTCCGCGCGTGACGTCGAGGCGGCGCTCGATCTCCTCGCCCCGGTCCACGAGAGGACCGGCTGCGACGGATTCGTCTCGTGGGAGGTCGACCCGCGGCTCGCCTATGACCGCGAGGCGACGTTCGACGAGGCGATGAGGCTGCACGCATGGCTCGAGCGCCCCAATCTGTACGTGAAGATCCCGGCCACGAAGCCGGGGCTCGGTGCGATCGAAGACTGCGTCGCGCAGGGCAAGAACATCAACGTCACGCTCATCTTCTCGCTCGCGCGGTACGCGGAGGTCGTCGAGGCGTATCTGCGAGGGCTCGAGCGGCTCGTCGCCTCCGGCGGAGCGCCGAAGGACGTGTACTCGGTCGCGAGCTTCTTCGTCTCGCGCGTCGACACCGAGGCCGACAAGCGACTCGAGGCGATCGGGACGAAGGAGGCGCTCGCTTTGCGCGGCAAGCTCGCCATCGCGAACGCGAAGCTCGCGTACGAGCACTACCGGCAGGTCTTCTCGAGCCCCCGCTGGGAGTTCCTGAAGGGCAAGGGCGCGAATCCGCAGCGCTGCCTCTGGGCGTCGACCTCGACGAAGAACCCCGACTACCGCGACGTCCTCTACGTCGAGGAGCTGATCGGCCCCGAGACGGTGAACACGATGCCGCAGGAGACGATGGAGGCCTTCCAGGATCACGGCGAGGTGCGCGGCGACACGGTCGCGAAGGGCGTGAAGAAGGCTCACGCGCTCTTCGACGAGATCGCGCAGGCGGGCGTGGACGTCGACGACGTCACGAAGACGCTCGAGCTCGAGGGCGTCCAGAAGTTCGCCGACTCGTTCGCGGAGCTCTTCGCGGGAATCGCTCAGAAGCGCGACCTCGTCGCGGCCCGGTAGCGATGCCCGATCGCGCGGAGACCGTCGACCGCATCTGGGAACGCGATCCGACGGTCTGGACCGGCGCCGACGAGGCGAAGTGGCTCGGCTGGCTCGACGAGCCGCGGCGCATGCGCGAGCGTGTCGGCCAGCTGAAGGCGTTCGCGGACGGCGTCGCGGCGGACGGCCTCGACACGGTCGTCCTCCTCGGCATGGGCGGCTCGAGCCTCGCCCCCGAGGTGCTCCGCCGCACCTTCTCCGCCCGCGCGCTGCACGTGCTCGACACGACGCATCCGACCGCGATCCGCGCGCTCGAGGCCGAGCTCGACCTCGGGCGCACCCTGTTCGTCTCCGCCTCCAAGTCCGGCTCGACGCTCGAGACCCGCTCGCACACGGAGTACTTCTGGAAGAAGACGGGAGGCAAGGCGGCGCAGTTCGCCGCCGTCACCGATCCCGGCTCGCAGCTCGAGACGCTCGCGACGGAGCGCGGCTTCCGGGGGATCTTCCACGGCGAGCCGACGATCGGCGGCCGCTACTCGGCGCTGTCGCCGTTCGGGATGGTTCCCGCGGCGCTCGCCGGCATCGACGTCGATGCGCTGCTCGCGAGCGGTGAGGAGATGGCGGATCGCTGCCGCCGCGGCGAAGGGAATCCCGGGTACGAGCTCGGCGCCGCCTTCGGCGCCGGCTGGAGCGAGGGCCGCGACAAGATCTGCATCGCCGACACCGAGGGCGGTTTCGGGCTGTGGGCGGAGCAGCTCATCGCCGAGTCGACCGGCAAGCAGGGCAGGGGCCTCGTGCCCGCGCCCGGCGAGTCGCCCGACGGCACCGACCGGCAATGGGCGGTCCCCGACCTCGCCGGCCCGGCCGCTCTCGGCGGCGAGTTCTTCCGGTGGGAGTTCGCCGTCGCCGTCGCTGCGACCTGGCTCGAGATCAATCCGTTCGACCAGCCCGACGTGCAGGCGGCCAAGGACAAGACGAACGAGGTGCTCGAGACGGGGAAGGAGCCGGCGCTCGAGGACGACAGCTCGATCGACGAGCTCGTCGCCCAGGCGCGAGAGGGTGACTACGCGTGCGTGCAGGCATTCATCCCGCCCTCGGACGAGAACGATCGGCGCATCGCGCAGATCGCCGGCGAGCTTCGGTCGCGCACCGGCTGCGTCGTCACGCATGGCTACGGCCCGCGCTACCTGCACTCGACCGGGCAACTGCACAAGGGCGGCCCGAATACCGGGCTCTTCCTGCAGGTCGTCGACGACGGAGGCGAGGAGCTGGCGATCCCCGGCAAGCCATTCGGCTTCCGCCGCCTCATCCGCGCGCAGGCGGCGGGCGACTACGCATCGTTGAAGGAGCGCGGCCGCCGCGTCGCGCGCATCCACCTGGAGAAGGATTGATGTCCCTTCCGTCCACTCTCGCGTGCTCTGGCGGCTGCAACGCGTCGCCAGTCTGCGTCCTCGCTCGCCGGCGCCTCGCGATGGCGAACGAAAGGAACATCTGATGCAGCTCGGAATGGTCGGCCTCGGCCGCATGGGGGCGAACATGACCGAGCGCCTGCGAGCAGCCGGCCACGATCTCGAGACGTTCGACCCGAACGTCGAGTCGACGGCTTCGTCGCTCGAGGAGCTCGCGAAACGGCTCGAGGCGCCGCGATCGGTCTGGCTGATGGTGCCGGCGGGGATCGTCGAGTCGATCGTGACCGAGCTCGCCCCGCATCTCGAGAAGGGCGACACGATCATCGACGGGGGCAACTCGTACTACGTCGACGATCTCCGGCGAGCGAACGGGCTGCGCCACCACGGCATCCACTACGTCGACGTCGGCGTGAGCGGCGGCATCTTCGGTCTCGCCCGCGGCTACTGCCTGATGGTCGGCGGCGACGACGAGCCGGTCGGCCGCCTCGTCCCCGTGCTCGAGGCGCTCGCGCCGGGCCTCGCAGCGGCGACGCGCACTCCCGGTCGTGAAGGCGACCCCTCACCCGAGGAGCAGGGCTGGCTGCACTGCGGCCCTCCGGGCGCCGGTCACTTCGTGAAGATGGTCCACAACGGGATCGAGTACGGCCTGATGCAGGCGTACGCCGAGGGCCTGAACGTCCTGAAGCACGCGAACGTCGGCCTCCATGCGCAGGAGACGGACGCAGAGACGACGCCGCTTCGCGATCCCGATCACTACCGCTACGAGCTCGATCTCCCGGCGATCGCCGAGCTCTGGCGGCGCGGCTCGGTCGTCTCGTCGTGGCTGCTCGACCTCACCGCGCAGGCGTTGAACGCCTCCCCCGGCCTGGATGAGTACGCAGGACGCGTGAGCGACTCCGGCGAGGGGCGCTGGACGGTGCAGGCCGCGGTCGAGGAGGGCGTTCCGGCGCCGGTTCTCGCCGCGTCGCTCTTCAACCGCTTCGCCTCCCGCGGAGAGGCGGACTGGGGGAACCGGGTGCTGTCGGCGATGCGGCACGCGTTCGGCGGCCACCTGGAGAAGAGCCCGGAGCAATGACCGAGACCGCCGAGCAGCAGGCGAACCCCCTCGCCGACGGACTGTCGTTCCGCCGGACGCCCGACCCCTGCGCGCTCGTCATCTTCGGAGCCTCCGGCGACCTCACGCACAAGAAGCTGATGCCCGCGCTCTATTCGCTCGCCTTCCGGCAGCTGCTACCGGCGCGCTTCGCGATCGTCGGCGTCGCCCGAACCGAGGGGGACGACGACTCCTGGCGCGATGACATGAAGCAGGCCGTGCAGAAGTACGCGCGCGACGAGTTCCGGCAGGACGTCTGGGACGAGCTCGCGTCGGCGATGCACTACGTCTCCACCGATTTCGCCGACGCAGGCGGCGAGGCCGCGCTCGAGAAGCTCGTCGCTCGCGAGGAACAGGAGCACACGCTCGGCGGCAACCGCGTCTACTACCTCGCGGTCCCGCCGCCGGCGTTCCCGACCATCGTCGAGGCGCTCGGCAAGCAGCGCAGCGCGACGGGCTGGACACGCCTCATCGTCGAGAAGCCGTTCGGCCACGACCTCGAATCCGCGAAGAAGCTCAACAAGCTCCTGTGGAGGCACTTCGACGAGAGCGAGATCTTTCGCATCGACCATTACCTGGGCAAGGAAACGGTCCAGAACATGCTCGCTCTGCGGTTCGCGAACGGCATCTTCGAGCCGATCTGGAATCGCCAGTTCATCGACCACGTGCAGATCACGGTGGCGGAGTCGATCGGGATCGAGGGGCGCGCCGGCTATTACGAGCAGGCGGGCGCGATCCGCGACATCTTCCAGAACCACCTGCTGCAGATGCTCGCACTGACGGCGATGGAGCCGCCGATCGACTTCAAGGCGGACTCCGTGCACAACGAGAAGGTGAAAGTGCTGAAGGCGCTGCACACACCGGGGCCGAAGTCGGTCGTGCGCGGGCAGTACGGCCGCGGATTCGTCGAGGGGGAGGAGGTGGTCGGCTATCGGGAGGAGCAGGGCGTCGCCTCCGACTCGATGACCGAGACGTTCGTCGCGGCGAAGCTCTTCGTCGACAACTGGCGCTGGGCGGACACGCCGTTCTACGTGCGCATGGGCAAGCGGCTCGCGCGGCGCGAGACGACGATCGCGATCCAGTTCAAGCGGGCGCCGCATCCGCCGTTCGAGGAGACCGCGTCCGAGGGGCTGCGCCCGAACGTCCTGCTCGTGCACGTGCAGCCGGATGAAGGAGTCTCGCTCGCGATCGGGGCGAAGGTGCCCGGGCAGGGGATGACGATCCGCACGGTGCACATGGACTTCCTGTACGGCGGCGCATTCCGCACGGGGATGCCGGAGGCGTACGAGCGGCTGATCCTCGACACGATGCTCGGTGACGGGACGCTGTTCACGCGCTCGGACGAGGTGGAGGAGCAGTGGCTGCTCGTCGACGCGATCGTGGCGGCGTGGCAGCGCGACCGGCCGGCGTTCCCGAACTACGCCGCCGGCACCTGGGGCCCGCCGAGCTCCGAGGAGCTGCTGCAGCGGGACGGCCGGTCGTGGCGGAGACACTGACGAGCTGGACGGGCGAGGACGTCCACCTCGCCGACGTCGACCGCGCGATCGCGGAGCTGCGTGCTGCGACGGCGAGCGAAGGCGGCCAGCCGAGCCTGCGGACGAGCGTCATGACGCACATGGCGTGGGTCCCCGAAGGATGGGA
The DNA here is from genome assembly GCA_028876365.1 of Acidobacteriota bacterium. Taxonomy (GTDB): domain Bacteria; phylum Actinomycetota; class Thermoleophilia; order Gaiellales; family Gaiellaceae; genus Palsa-739. The sequence goes on from JAGWRZ010000169.1 coordinate 16,102, forward strand.
GGAGGCCGCCCGCGCCGCTCTCAGCGGGATGGCGGAACGACACCCGTCGCGCACGATCCTTCTCTACCCCGCACCGAATGCAGGCTCGAACGGCATCGACGCCGCGGTCTGGCTCGAGTGCTTCGCCGTGCCCGACGTCGATCGCGAGATCTGCTCGGAGGTGATCGAGCTGCACCTGCGCGGGGTGCGCGCGAAGGCGCCCGCGAGCATCGTCGAGTCCCTGCTCATCTCCGATCTCCCCGTCTTCCTGCGCTGGCGCGGGGAGCCGCCGTGGGGGGCGCAGGAGCTCGAGCAGCTCGTCGGCGTCACCGACCGCCTCATCGTCGACTCGACCGAGTGGGATGACCTTCCGCACCCGTACCGCAACCTCGAGGGATTGTTCGATCGGGCCGCCGTCTCCGACATCGCGTGGGCGCGGACTTCGCGCTGGCGGGCGCTGCTCGCGTCGCTGTGGCCGGACGTCGCGGATGTCCGGGTCGTGCGGGTCAAGGGGACGCATGCGCAGGCGCTGCTCATCGCCGGCTGGCTGCGCTCGCGGCTCGGTCGTCCCGACATCGAGCTCGAGCACGTCGACGCGAGACGGCTCGAGGGCATCGACCTCGACGGCGAGCCCGCTCCCTTCCCGCCCGGCGACCCGCCGATCCCGAGCGACGTCCTCTCGGACGAGCTCGACACCTTCACGCGCAACCCGATCTACGAGGCCGCGGTGCGAGGGGCGCTCGTCGAGCCGTAGCCGTCGTGATCGACCTGCATTCGCACGTCCTTCCCGGAATCGACGACGGGGTGCGCACGATCGAGGCGAGCCTCGAGCTCCTGCGGGCCGCCGCCGGCGACGGCATCGATCGGATCGCCGCGACCCCGCACGTGCGCGAGGACTATCCGACGACGCCGCGCGAGATGGAGCTGCGCCTCGCGGATCTGTGCGGCGCGGCGCGCGAGGCGGCGATACCGGTCGAGGTCCTGGGCGGTGCCGAGCTCGACCTGGCCTTCGCCGCGCGGCTCGAGGACGACGACCTTCGCCGCTTCGGGCTCGGCGGGAACCCGTCGCTGCTCCTTCTCGAGTTCCCGTACCTCGGCTGGCCGCTTCCGCTCGCCGACCTCGTGTTCGACCTCCAGCTTCGCGGCTACCGCGTCGTCCTCGCGCACCCCGAGCGAAACGCCGACGTCCAGCTCGACCCGGAGCGGCTGCGCCCGCTCGTCGACAACGGCGTCGTCGTCCAGCTCACCGCCGCATCCCTCGACGGACGGCTCGGCGGCGCTCCGCGCGCGGCGGCCAGGCGCCTGCTCGACGCGCGGCTCGCGCATCTCGTGGCGAGCGACGCGCACGCGCCCGACGTCCGTTCGGTGGGCCTCTCGGGCGCGGCCCGGGCGTCGGGCGACGAGGCGCTCGCGCAGTGGCTCACCGAGCAGGTGCCGGACGCGCTGCTCGCCGGGCGTCCGCTGCCGGAGCGGCCGGAGTCGCCGAAACGGCGATTCCTACGACGTCAGGCGTAGGCTCGAGATCATCCGCGCGAACGTCGGCTGGTCGGCCGCGAAGTGCGCCGCGTCGGCGGTGAACGTGAACAGGTAGGCGACGGAGCCGGCGTCGACGGCGTACTGGACCTGGACGATCTTCGTCCCGCTCACGGTTCGCGTCATGACGAGGCGCACCGCCTGCCCGGATGGGAGGGTCGAGAACGAGACCGACGGGGTGACGCCGAGGCTCGACATCAGCTCGGTCTTCAGGTCGGCGCCCCACTGCGTCATCGTCCGGCTGCCGCGGCCTGATCCGGTCACTTCGTTGACGTTCGCGTTCACTGCCGTGTTCGCGTAGGAGAAGGTCGCGATGCTGTCCTTCAGCGTCAGCCGCTTCCAGCCCGCCGGCATGCCGATGGTGAAGCCCGTCCCCGTGACCGTCTTCAGGCCGTTCGCCGACGAGGAGCCCGCCGTCGAGGCCGTCGCCTTCGGCCTCGCCGGCTTCGCGGGCGTGGCGCTGCCACCGACGAGCTTGAACGTCGGCGGCGAGACGACGAGGCGCGCCGGCATCGACCACGACATCTGCTGCGCGCCGGTCGGAAGCGAGTAGTCGAACCCGCGCACGCGGTACCACCAGGTGCCCGGGCCGAGGTCGTGCGGGAAGACGATCGACGTGCCCGAGGTCATGACGCCGGCCGTCCCGGTCGAGGTCAGCGTCACCGGGTTGAACGGGTACTGGCTCTTGCTCCACTGCACCTCGTACGCCTCCGCGCCGAGCGCCGGTGTCCACGAGACGAGCGGCTCGCCGTAGAACGACGTGGTCTTCGCCGCCGCGGTCAGGCGGCCGTCGGACGAGAGGCCGGTGGCGAAGAGCAGCCCGGACGAGACGAGCGAGGGCTCGCTCTCCTTGCCGAAGCGCATGACGCGTCCCGCTGCGCACACGTCCTGCGGCAGCTCCAGATCCTGGTACTCGAGGTTGCCGCTGCTGCGGACGACCGCTTCGCCGCTGCCGTGCCCGAACTTCAGCGCGATCGCGAGCGTGAGCGTGTTGCCGCTGACGGCGGTGACCGTCCCCGACTCGGCCGTCGGGCCGCCGCCGATCTGGATGACGTCGCCCGGGTTGAATCCCTGCGTGCTCGTCACCGGCAGGGTCAGGTCGCCCGTCTTCGCCCCGGCGAGGCCGACGCTCGTGTACAGCGAGTTCGGCGCGACCGGCGCCACGGCGACGACGGTCCAGTAGTAGCCGCTCTCGGGCCAGTTCGTGTCCCACAGGTCGATCGGCGCCCCGGTCCTGCCGGCGACGGTCACCGATCCGGGCGTCGCGCCCGACGACGGCGACGACGGGCTCGACGAAGGGGACGACGCGCCCGCCGTGCCGGAGCCGGTCGGCGCGCTCGATCCCGTCGACGGCGCGGAGCCGGGCTCCGCGGGCACGTCGGTCGTCGGGGTGGCATCGGCGGCCGACTCGCTCGTCGTGATCGGTTGGCCGTCATAGGTGAACCCGGGCGGCTCGGTCCCGTCCAGCAGGTACGTCGAGCGGGCGGTCGCGATGCCTGCGGAGGTGGCGGGAAGCGAAAGCGGGCCGAACGGCCGCGGCGAGTACGCAGGGCTGCCGATGACCGCGCTCGTGAACACGCGGTTGATGCACTGCTTGTCCGTGAAGATGTACATGCGGTACAGCTCGGTCACCGTGCCGTCCTGCGCCTGGTTGCCCGTCCAGAGGAACCCCGGCATGAGCCGATGGGCGGGCGAGCCGGGCGAGCCGTCGGAGAAGACGTCCGACACCGTGCCGACGAGCTTGATCGGCCCGCCTGTGACCGGCGGGTTCGTGGAGGTGTACGTCGGGCTCCACGCGCCGTACGTCACCGCGGGAATGCCGTTCGTCGGCGCGCCGGCGACGCTCGCGTCGGTGCGCAGCGAGCGAATGCGCCAGCGCACCGTCCCCGTCCACGACGTGCTCTGGTGGAAGGTGTAGAACTCGCGCTCGTCGAGGGTGTTCGTCACCGTCTGGACGAATTTGTGCGCGTCGACGAGCCAGATCTGGTATCCGGATGCGCCTTCGACGGGGGTCCAGCGCAGGAGCCCGGGGTAGCTCGAGAGCGGCGTCGGCGGCGAGGGCGGGACCATGTCGAAGCCGAAGTCCGCGCTCCACGGAGTTGCGCCGTCGGGAGTGATGGCGCGCACCCGCGCGTACAGCGCGTGCGGCGTCCCGGTGATCCAGGGCAGCGTGATCGCCGGCGCCTCGACCGGCGTGTAGGCCTGCTGGTCGTCGTAGATGACCGAGTTGTCGCGGAACGTGCTGCCGAGCGAGAGCTGGAACTCGTAGTGGAGCGCGCCGGGAATGGGGGACCATGCGAACGACGGCGTGCGCGAGAAGCTCGTCGCCTGCGGCTCGTCGGCGCGGAGGAGGAAGCCGTGCAGGCCGGTCGGGGCGCTGTCGGCGGATTGCGCGGAGCCCGCCGTGACGGCGAGCATGAGGAGGGCGGCGAGCAGCGGAAGGAGGCGGGCGGTGCGCATCGTCTCCCTGGTGTTTCGGCAGTCGTGGAGCCGCGCGACTCCCTCAGATGAGGGATGCGAGCAACGCGCCCGCGGCGAGGACGAGCCCGTCCGCCCCCGCCGGCCCGACCAGCTGTAGCGAGGCCGGGAGACCGTCCTCCGCGGGCCCGCACGGGATCGCCAGGGCGGGCCAGCCGAGTGAGTCGAACGGGAAGGTGAGGGAGATTCCGCGCTCGCGGATCGCCAGCTCGTCGACGTCCGCGGGCGGGGCGACGAACGCCGTCGTCGGAGTGAGGAGGAGGTCGATCTCCTGCGTCGCCTCGTCGCACCGGTCGCGGTAGTCGGCGCGCAGGCGGCGGGCGATCTCGACCTGCTCGTCGGTCACCTGGATGCAGCGCTCGATCTTGCCGCGGACGTTCTCCCCGTACTCGTCGGCGCGTTCCGGAAAGAGGCCGCGGTGCACGTCGGCGACCTCGCGCATGAAGAGGCGGTACTCGGCCGGGTCGTTGCGGGGGAAGTCGATCGCGCGGCGGTTCGGGAAGAGCTCCACCGCCTCCTCGACGCGTGCGCGGACGAGCGGGTCGGCGTGCTCGAGCCAGGCCAAGCCGACGCGCAGCTCGCCGAGCGAGTCGAGCTCGACCTGCTCGAGCTCGGGGGCGAGGGCGCGCATCAGCGCTGCGCACCCCTCCACCGTGGACGCGATCGGCCCGACGTGGTCGTAGCTCGGCGCGAGCGGGAAGCAGCCGTCCGCCGGGACGAGGTCGTACGTCGGCTTGAAGCCGACGACGCCGCACCAGGCGGCGGGGATGCGGATCGATCCGCCCGAGTCGGTGCCGAGCGCGAGCTCCACGTCGCCGGCCGCGACGGCCGCAGCGGATCCGCCGCTCGATCCGCCCGCGAGGCGGCCCGGGTGGCCCGGGTTCGGGACCGTTCCGAAATGCGGATTCTGGGAGGAGATCCCATAGGCGAACTCGTGCAGGTTCGTCTTTCCGGCGACGGAGTACCCGGCGGCTTCCAGCCGTGCGACCGAGGCGGCGGTTCGATCGGGGACGTGGTCGAGGAAGAGCGCCGACCCGTACGTCGTGACGAGCCCTGCGGTGTCGAGCAGGTCCTTGATCGCGACGGGAGTGCCGGGGAGGGGCTCGTCGGGTCGCGCGAGCCAGATGCCCTCCACGGTGGGCGACTCTACTTCTTCGTGTGCCTCTTCGGCTTCGCGGCCCTCTTCGCCTTCACCGGCGCGGTGACGACCACGTGGAGCAGCACGGGCGAGCCGGCGGCGGCGCCGGACGGCGACATCGGCGTCAGCGTGAGGAGGTTCGCGGCGCTGGCCGACGTGCGAAGCGACGTGAGGAGCCCCTTCGGAACCGTCCAGCGAAGGTCGTTGTTCCCGGCGCGGAGCTGGCCGGTGCCGAGCGCCGTCGTCCCGAGCGCCGCGTTCAGCGTGCCGGGGCCGCTCGACTCGACGATGAGGCGGATCGTGGGCGCGGCCGACGAGACCTGGAGCAGCTCGGGCCCGAAGACGTCGATGCTCGGCGCGACGTCCGTCGTCGGAACGGGGACCGACGTCCCCCAGATGGACGCCGCCGGAGGCGGGGCGGCGGCCGTCGCCGGCGTGCTCTGGTCGACCGTGATCGAGCTCGAGACCGTGAACGAGGCCGCGTCGATGGTGGTGCTCGCGTTCGGGAGCGAGAGCCAGCCGACGCTCGAGCCCCAGAAGCACGTGTCCCACGGGACCGTGATCGAGGCCGTGTTGCCGCTGACGCTCAGCGCCTGCGGGGTGCTGCCCGAAGCGTCCCAGAAGAAGTACGGCTGGGACGACGTCCCGGCGGGCATCGCGACGCTGATCGAGAGCGTCGCCGCGTAGCACGGATGCGACGAGTTGCCGTCGCCGCGCGTGAACGTCACGTACCGGGCGGCGAGGTGATCGACAGACACCGTGACGGGCGTCAGCGTCGCCGTCTTGATGCCGCCGGCGATGTTCACGTTCGCGGACGGCCGGACCGCCGTTGTCGCGGCGGTGCTGAAGTCGCCGTCCATGAGCTTCTCGGCGTATTCGTTGAAGACGCTCGCGAGCGTCGACCCCTTGGCGGCGATCGCATTCGCGAGCGCGGTCGCCGCCGGCTGCCCGGCGCCGCCGTTCGCGAAGACGCTCGTGAGGAACGAGTTGCCGAACTTCGTCGCGAGGAGCTGGAAGAAGGCCCAGCGCGCCGGCCCCTTGTCGACATACGGAGACTGGTCGCACATCGCCGTCAGGTTGAGGGTGCTGCTGCAGTCGAGCGCGATGCTGGGCGATCCGAGCGAGCTCGCCTCGCTCCCGACGGGGAAGCCGATGGAGGCATAGCCCGCCCACTGCGCCGCGCCGAACGGGAGCCAGTTGTCCCCGGCCGCGCCGCTCGGGAGCCACGATCCGGCCATGCTGAGGTTGAACAGGCCGAAGGTCACCGCGAGCTGCTCCTGCTGCGCGAGCGTCAGCCCGTCGGCGGTCGCGAACGCCTGCTGCTGGCTCGGCGTCGCCATCTCGATCCAGCCGGAGCTCGGCGCCGCGACGCCGTCCAGGCCGTTGAACTCGTCGATGCCGGAGTAGTTCGTGAAGTCCTCGAGGTAGATGTCGGTCTTCCCGTCGCCGTCGTTGACCGGCGGCGGATACCCCCAGCCCGTCAGCAGCGAGTACGCCTGTTCCGCATAGGCGGCGACGTCGCCTGCCTGCGCCTGGCTCGACCAGTCGGGCTTGATCGCGCCGGTGCTGTCGACATCCGAGTAGTAGTGGACGAGGAAGTGCGGCGTCGAGATCGTGTACTCGCCGGCGCCGGGACGCGCCGCCGCAGGCGCGGAGGAGGCGAGGACGCCTGCGAGAAGTGCGACGGCGAGCGCCGCCCCGAGGGCGCGAATGCGGCTCATCAGGGAGCCAATCGGCTCCTGCGCGCCTTGACTTTAGGAGAAGTGGAGGTAGAGGAACGCCACGCCGAAGCTCCCGGCGAAGAGGAGCCAGAACAGGCCGAAGAGGCCGAGGCCGAGGCGGAGGTTCCTGCGGTCGAGATCGTCGTCCATCACAGGGCGAGGTCGAGGGCGAGCGCGACGAAGAGGAGCGCGAGGTACAGGAGCGAGTAGTGGAAGAGGAGCGCGGCGCGCCGCGGCGTCGTCTCGCGCCGCAGGCGCTCAGCGAGCCAGACGAAGGCGCCGCCGAGCGCGAGCGCGGTCACGACGTAGGCCGGCCCCGCGCCGCCGGCCGCCCAGGGCAGCAGCGTCACGCCGAGAAGCACGACCGAGTAGACGACGATCTGCCGAGCGGTCTCGCGCTCGCCGCGGACGACGGGCAGCATCGGCACCTTGGCGTCCTCGTAGTTGCGCTTGATGAGGAGTGCGAGCGCCCAGAAGTGAGGCGGCGTCCACACGAACACGATCGCGAAGAGGATCCAGGCGGTCAGCCCGAGGTGGCCCGTCGCGGCCGCCCATCCGACGAGCGGCGGCACGGCGCCGGCCGCGCCGCCGATGACGATGTTCTGGGCGGAGCTGCGCTTGAGCCACAACGTGTAGACGAAGACGTAGAAGAGCGTGGCGCTGACCGCCAGCACCGCGGACAGC
>JAGWRZ010000170.1 GCA_028876365.1 Acidobacteriota bacterium
CGCGCCGCCGGCCGCGCCGCGAGCGCGACGGGCCGCCGCGCCCTCCGGGCCCGCCGGCCGGCATCGTCCCGCTCGCCCGTCTCGTCGGGTTGATCGCGATCGCGATCGCGATCGTCGTCGCGTTCGTCTTCTGGGTCGGCGCGTGCCAGGGCAAGAGCACGCACGACGAGTACGCGTCGTACGCGACGCAGGTCCGCACCGTGGCTGCGAGCTCGGACGCGCTCGGCCGCGAGTTCGCCGGGAAGCTCGTCTCGGGCGGGCTCAAGCAGGCAGCCCTCGAGCAGAGCCTGCAGCGGTACGCACAGCAGGAGCAGCAGGAGTACGACCAGGCGCTTCAGATTCGCGCGCCGGGCCCGTTGCGTCAGATCCACCAGCAGCTCATCGCGTCGATCGAGCTGCGCGCGAAGGGCCTCGCCGCGCTCGGCCAGGTACTCGCGCAGTGGACGCCGAGAAGCACGGCGGCGACGATCGCCTCCCTCGCGGCACAGGCGGAGCTCCTGACCGCGAGCGACGTCGTCTGGGAGCAGCTCTACCGCGCCCCGGCGACGGCGCAGCTGAAGGCGGAAGGGGTGACGGGAGTCGTCATCCCGCAGTCGTCCTTCGTGCCGAACACGGAGCTCGTCAGCGCCCGCTCGTTCGGCGTCCTCCTGAACAGCATGAAGGGCGGGGGAACGACGACGAGCGGCAAGGCGCCCTCCGGCCTGCACGGATCGCGGCTCGTGTCGGTCGTCGCCAATCCCGGCGGGACGACGCTGTCGGCGTCGACGGCGACGACCGTGAAGGTGTCGGCCGACCTCGCGTTCGCCGCGACGGTGGAGGACTCCGGGAGCTTCCAGGAGAACGGCGTCGTCGTGCATCTGACGATCACCGCAGGGAGCTCGACGATCAAGCGCACGCAGACGATTCAGACGATCTCCCCGAAGACGCAGCAGACGGTGTCGTTCGGGAACTTCAACCTGCCGACGGCGGCGTTCGGCAACCGGGCGACCGTGAAGGTGGACGTGGCGCCGGTGCCCGGTGAGACGAACACCTCGAACAACACCGCGACCTACACGGTGTTCTTCACGCTCGGCTGATGCACGTCGGCGCTTCCGCAACGGCCTGGATCGCGATCGGCGCAGCCGCGGGTGCCGCCGTCGCGCTCCTCCTTGCGCTCGCGCACGTCGCCTCGCTGCGGCACGTGCGCCGCTCGCAGCAGGTCCTCCTCGGCGGCGGGAAGAACGACCTCGTCGACTTCGCCGTCTCGCTGCAGAGCCGGATCGACGACCTGCACCGCGCGGTGGACGAGATCGCAGCCGGCCTCGCCCGCGTCGACCGCCGCGTGGACGAGAGCGTCTCGCGAACCGCGATCGTCCGCTACGACGCCTACGAGGGGAGCGGCGGGCACCAGTCCTCGTCGTTCGCGCTCCTCGACTCGGCCCGGAGCGGGATCGTCGTCACCGCGATTCAGGGCCGCGACTACGCCCGCATCTACGTGAAGGAGGTCGAGCACGGGCGCGCCTCCGTCGCCCTCTCGCCGGAGGAGCTGGAGGCGGTCGAGCGGGCCATGGCCTCTTGATCGGCTGAACGTGCTGCGCGGTTCCGGCCGTTGAGGTTCCGCTTCGCGGAGCGCCCGCGGGCTCGTCCGGCCGTCACGAACGCTTCGCGTTCGCTCCGGCCACGTGGCCTCCGGCTCCCTGGCAGTCGGCCACCGCTGGTACTTTTATCGCCAGGAAATGGGGCACGTCCTCGTCCTGAATGCAAGCTACGAGCCGTTGAACGTCTGCACGGTTCGGCGGGCGCACGTGCTCGTCTACAAGGGCAAGGCGGAGGTGATCGAGCACCTCGACCAGCCGCTCCGCTCGGCCACGGGGAGCTTCATCAGGCCGCACGTGATCCGGCTCGTCCACTACGTGCGCGTCCCGCGGGCGATCCAGCGGAAGATCTCCCGCCGGGCGCTCTTCGCCCGCGACGGCTGGCGCTGCGTCTACTGCGGCACCTCGGGCGGGCGACTCACGCTCGACCACGTCGTCCCCCGGTCGAAGGGGGGCGAGTCGGTATGGGAGAACGTCGTCACCGCCTGCGCGCCGTGCAACCTCCGCAAGGGCGACCGGACGCTCGAGCAGGCGGGGATGGAGCTGCACACGCCGCCGCGCCCGCCGCAGCCCGTCCTCTTCATCAAGCTGGCGGCCCCGCGGATCCCGCACGGATGGACGCAGTACCTCGGCGAGCTCGGCACCGCGACCGCCTAGTCCGGCCGATGTGACATCCGGGGCGCCCGGCACCGTATGGCGGGCATGAAGGTCCTCGTCACCCTGGCGATCGCCGTCGCCCTCCTCGCGGGCGGAGCCGGCGCCGCGACGAGCGCCGGCTCGACCGGGGACACGGTGACGGTCACCGGGAACGGCGCCGTGGACGCGGTGCCCGACGAGGCATCCTTCTCCTTCAGCGTGCAGACGAAGGCGACGACCGCGACGGCGGCGCTCGCGCGCAACGGCGCAGCGACGAAGGCCGTGATCGCGGCCGTCGAGGGGGCGGGGGTTCCCGAGGCGAACGTCCAGACCGCGCAGGTCTCGCTCGACCCGGTGCAGTCGAGCGACGGGACGTCGATCGTCGCGTACTCCGCATCCGACACGATCACCGTGACGAAGCTCGCGATCGCGCGCGCCGGCTCGGTCGTCGACGCCGCGGTCGGCGCGGGGGCGACCGACGTCTCCGGGCCCTCGCTCGAGCTCTCCGACCAGGACGCCCTGTACGCGCAGGCGCTGAAGGCTGCGGTGGCGAACGCGAGGTCGAAGGCGCAGGTGCTCGCGGACGCCACCGGCCGAAGCCTCGGCGAGGTCGTCTCGATCGTCGAGGGAGGGAACGCGGTCATGCCTCTCCCGGTCGCGGCCGGCGCCGCGCAGAGCAGCACCCCGATCGAGGCCGGCACGCAGGAGATCGACGCGACCGTCACGGTCGCGTACGCGCTCGGCTGACGACTCCTAGCTCTTCTCGACCGGCAGCGGGCGCGTCGACCAGTCGCTCCACGATCCCGGGTACAGCACGCCGGCGCGGCCGCGGAGGGACGCGCGGTGGAGGACGACGCAGGCGGTGATGCCCGAGCCGCAGTAGGCGACGAGCTCGCCGTCCGGCAGCTCCGGCAGATCCTCGTTCCAGGGCGCGTTGAGCGCGCCGGGGATGCGGCCCGGCGTCGCGTCGGCCGGGTTCGGCTCTCCCCGCCAGCGCGCCGCCGTGCGCGCGTCGACGAGGACGAGGCGACGGTCGGCGAGCCGCCCCGCGAGCGCGGCCGCGCCGATCGTGTCCCCCTCGCGCGCGCGCGGGACGAACTCGGCCGCCTCGACCTCCTCGTCGCCGGAGACGAGCGGGCCGGCCCAGGCGTCCATCCCCCCGAGGAGGACGGCGCAGTCCTCGTGCCCGAAGTGGCGGAGGAGCCACCACAGCCGCTCGGCGCCCCCGAGCAGGCCGTAGGCGACGACGAGCACGCCGGGGCCGATCCCCGCCCGCGACGCGGCGGCGGCGAAGCGCTCCGCGGAGGGCAGCGGGTGCCGCCCTTCGCCCTCGACCGACGGATCGGAGAGATCCTCGTCGACGTCGAGAAACGCCGCGCCCGGAATGTGACCTGCCCGGTAGAGCTCGCGGCCGCGCCCGGGCGACCCGAGCTCCCACCGGCAGTCGACGAACTGGTGGCGCACCGTGGAATTGTTACCGTCACGGGGCTCGTGGCCTACGCACTCGAGAACCTGAAAGAGCTCGACGACGCGGCCGCCTCGTTCGGTCTCTCGCCGCAACTGGAGGCGCGGTTTGCCCGTCGCGCGCTCGACGCGAAGAAGGTCGGGCTCAGCTACCAGCGCATGCAGCCGAACTTCCGCATCCCCTTCGCGCACAGGCACGCGACGCAGGAGGAGATCTACGTCGTCCTCAGCGGGAGCGGCCGGGCGAAGATCGAGGACGAGATCGTCGAGCTGCGCCGGTGGGACGCGCTGCGCGTCGACGCGGAGACGATGCGCGGCTTCGAAGCCGGGCCCGACGGGATGGAGCTGCTCGCGGTCGGCGCGCCCGCGACCGAGCACAGCGACGCGGAGATGGTCAGCGACTGGTGGTCGTAGACCTCCGCTCGAGCGAGAGCACGTCGCGCCAGACGCCGTCCGACTCGCCGAGCCCGACGTGCGTCCCGACGACGCGGAAGCCGCAGGCCCCGTGGAGCGCGACGCTCGCCTCGTTCTCGGGGAAGATCCCGGCGAGCAGCGTCCAATAGCCGTCCGCCTCTGCGCGCGCGATCAACGAGTCGAGGAGGAGCCTGCCGACGCCTCGGCCCCGCGCCGCCTCCGCGACGTAGACGCTCTCCTCGGCGACGCCGCGGTAGCAGCGGCGCGGCGAGTACGGCGAGAGCGCCGCCCAGCCGACGACGCCGTCGTGGTCGACCGCGACGAGGCGCAGCGAGGGATGCGCCGCGTCCCAGCGCTCCCACGAGGGCACCTCGCTCTCGAATGTCGCGTTCCCGGTCGCGATCCCCTCGGCGTAGATGGACGCGACCCGTGGCCAGTCCGACTCGTCGAGCGCCCTGATCAGCATGGCGCTACGCCGCGACCGCCTCCTCGGCGTAGGCCGGCACCGTCTCGATCGTCTGCAGGATCCTGCCGGCGATGCGGTACGGATCGCCGAGCGAGTTCGGCCGCCGGTCCTCGAGATAGCCGCGGTAGCCGTCCCCGACGAAGCTGTGCGGGACACGAATCGACGCTCCGCGGTCGGCGACGCCGTAGGTGAACTTGTCGATCGACTGGGTCTCGTGCAGGCCGGTCAGGCGCAGGTGGTTGTCGGGCCCGTAGACCTCGATGTGCTCGGACTTGTAGACGTCGAACGCCTTCATCAGCTCGGCGAAGTACTCCTCCCCGCCCACCTCCCGCATGTGCTTCGTCGAGAAGTTCGTGTGCAGGCCGGAGCCGTTCCAGTCGAGCTCGGCGCCGAGCGGCTTGCAATGCCAGTTGACGTCGACGCCGTAGCGCTCGCACAGGCGCATGAGCAGATAGCGGGCGACCCAGAGCTCGTCCGCGGCCCGCTTGGAGCCCTTGCCGAAGATCTGGAACTCCCACTGGCCCTTGGCGACCTCCGCGTTGACCCCCTCGAGGTCGATGCCCGCCGCGAGGCAGAGATCGACGTGCTCGTCGACGATCCGGCGCGCGAGGTCGCCGACGTTCTTGTAGCCGACGCCGGTGTAGTACTCGCCCTGCGGGGCGGGGAAGCCTTCCTTGGGGAACCCGAGCGGGGCTCCGTCGCGATAGAGGAAGTACTCCTGCTCGAAGCCGAACCATGCGCCCGGGTCGTCCGGGATCGTGGCGCGGCGGTTCGACGGATGCGCCGACCCGTCCGGGAGCAGCACCTCGCACATGACGAGCAGGGCGTTCTCGCGCGCCGGGTCGGGGAAGGCCGCGACCGGCTGCAGGAAGCAGTCCGAGCTCGAGCCCTCGGCCTGCCGCGTCGAGCTGCCGTCGAAGTTCCAGAGCGGCAGGTCCTCGAGCGCCGGCGTCTCCGCGAACGCGACGATCTTCGTCTTGCTGCGCAGGTTGGGGGTCGGCTCGTAGCCGTCGAGCCAGATGTACTCGAGCTTGAACTTCGTCATCGTTCGTCGCCTCCGGGTCGGTCCACGAAAAAAGCCCCACGACTCCGAGAGTCGTGAGGCCCCATTGCCTCGGCGACCGCCGTCCGCGGCGGGCACCCGGCCCGAATGTATCAGTGCGAGCGGCTGGGCGTCCAGACGGCGGCGGCGATCCCGAGCCCGACGAGGACGGAGCCGCCGAACCACCGCTCGAAGCCGGCGATCCGCCGGGAGCCGCGGAGCCGGTCCGCGACCGTTCCCGCGGCCAAGGCGTAGACGCTGTCGCTGAGGAAGCCGAGGCACCCGAAGCTGACCCCGAGGACGAGCACCTGCAGCCAGACGTGCCGGGCGGCCGGGTCGACGAACTGCGGGATGAAGGCGAAGACGAAGACGATCGTCTTCGGGTTCGTCAGGTTGACGATCACCCCCTGGGTGTAGGCGCGCCGCCGTGTGCGCGGAACGCGCTCCTCGCCGACCGCCTCCTCCCTGCGCGTCAGCAGACGCCGCAGCCCGAGAAAGATCAGGTACGCCGCGCCGGCGTACCTGACGGCGTCGAACGCGGGCCGCGAGGCGAGGATGAGCGACGAGATGCCCGCGGTCGCGAGCGCGACGTGGACGAACGTGCCGGTGGTGATGCCGGCGACCGAGGCGATGCCGCCGGCCCGGCCCATCTCGATGCTCCGCGTGACGATGTACAGGACCGCCGGGCCCGGGATGGCGAGGAGCGCCATCCCGGTGGCGAGGAAGACGAGATACGTCGAGAGCGAGGGCACTCAGCGAGCGTATAGGCCGGCGATCTCACGGGCAGTCGCCGCGATCCGGTCGCGCAGCTCCACCGGCTCGAGCACCTCGAGGGCGGCGCCGTGGCGGAGGAGCTCTCTCCGCGCCTGGTCCAGGCTCTCGTACACGAGCGTGCGCTCGCCTCTCGGGCCCCGTGTCTTCACCTCGACGCGCGGCCTCCCCTCCTCGAAGGCGCGGGACCACTCCTGCCAGTAGGCCGAGAGCTCGAATCCCTCCGGCCGCTCGCACCGCTCCTCGAGCGCGCGCACCGACACCATGCGCGAGACGCGATAGACGCGCATGCCGGCGACGCGGTGCGCCACGAGGTACCAGGCGCCCGCCTTCAGCACGAGGCCGAGCGGGTCGATCGTCCGCTGCACGACGCGGCTGCCCTCGCGGTAGCGGATGCGGACGCGGCAGCCGCGCCAGACGGCGGAGGCGAGCGCCGGCAGGTGCGGGACGCTGTCCTCGGCGCGAAACCAGCCCTTCGGGTCGAGGTGGAAGAGCCGCTGGGCGCGGCTCGCGCGCTCCTGGAGCTCGGACGGGAGCGCGGCGAGAAGCTTCAGCCGCGCCGCGGCGAGCTCGCCGCCGAGCCCGAGCTCCGCGGCCGGCCCGGAGACGCCGGCGGCGAAGAGCGCCTCGGCCTCGTCGCCCGTCAGACCCGTCAGCCGCGTGCGACAGCCGCCCGCGAGCCGGTAGCCGCCCGCCGGCCCGCGCACCGCCTCGACCGGCACGCCCGCGGCGGCGAGCGACTCGACGTCCCGGTGCACCGTCCGCACGGATACCTCGAGGCGCTCGGCGATCCCGGCCGCCGTGAGCTGCCCGCGCGTCTGCAGGAGCAGGAGAAGCGAGACGAGCCGGGTCGCGCGCATCCGATGCCGACCCTACGGCAAGAACATGACAGAAGATGGCCTCTTTACCTGTCAGTGTCCCCGGCATGAACATCTGGGATGACGACTGGGGCGAGCAGGAGGAGGACTGGAGCGGCGGCGGCGCGCTCGCGAAGCGGCTCGTGCCGGGCGGCGGGCCGATGCTCGGCGCGTCGCTGTACGAGCTCGGCCCCGGCGGCTTCGCCGTCTACCACGCACACCACGGGTCGGAGGAGCTGCTCGTCGTCCTCCGCGGACGGCCGACGCTGCGGACGCCTACGGGCGAGCGCCGCCTGGACGCGGGCGATGTCGTCCACTTCACCACCGGCCCCGAGGGAGCGCACGGCCTGCGCAACGACACGGATGAGCCCGTCCGCTACGTCATGGCCGGCATCCGCGTCACGCCCGAGGTCGTCGAGTACCCGGACATGAAGAAGGTCATCGGCCAGTCGCGGCACGGGATCTTCTTCGTCCACGACGTCGAGGAGGAGGGATGAACGAACGCGAGGAGACGGCGACCGTGGTCGAGCTGTTGCTGCGCGAGCCGGAGATCGTCGCGTGGCTCGAGGATTACCGTCCTCTGCCGGAAACGGCAGAGGACGACGACGAGCCGCCGCACGCTGCGTGATTTGACGTCGTTCGGTCGAGCCTCTATCGTTCGCAGGCCATGTTGCTCGGTTACGTGATGAACACGCCCACGGTCGGCTGCCTCGGCAGCGCCGTGGTGCAGCGCGGCCACCGCTAGGTCCGCGCGCCGCCGGCCGGCGGTTCTCCCGTTCTCCGTATCCGTCGCTTTTCACAAGGAGCAGCATGTCCGCCTTCGCAGCACCCACAGCTCTCGGCACGTCCGTCCGCGGCGATGTCCCCGCGGTGGAAGTCGACAACTTGACGAAGGTCTTCCGCCGGCGCGACCCGAAGGCGGGGCGCTTCACGCGCCGCCGCCTCCCCGCGCTGAAGAAAGTCACGTTCACGATCGAGCGCGGCGAATGCGTCGCCATCCTCGGTCAGAACGGCTCGGGGAAGTCGACGCTCGTCCGCCTGCTGTCGACGCTTCTCCTCGAGGACGGCGGCGAGGCGCGCATCTTCGGCCACGACGCGTTCCGCGAAGCCCGCCTCATCCGCCGGCTCGTGAACCGCGTCTCCGTCGAGGCGAGCTTCTTCAAGAAGATGTCCGCGCAGGAGAACCTCTCCTACGCGGCGCGCTTCTACGGCATGACGCCGGCGCAGACGCGGACCGCAATCCCCGAGATCCTCGCGAAGGTGGGCTTCCCGCCGGAGCGGCGGACCGAATCGATGATGAACCTCTCGCGCGGAATGCAGCAGAAGGTCGCTCTCGCGCGCGCGCTCCTGACCTCGCCCGTCCTGCTCCTGCTGGACGAGCCGACCACGGGTCTCGACCCGCGGTCGAAGCGCGAGGTGCAGGAATTCATCCGCGAGGTGCGGCGCACCCACGACGCGACGATCCTGCTCTGCACGCACGACATGGCCGAGGCCGAGGCGCTCGCCGAGCGCGTCGGGCTGCTCGACCGCGGCGAGCTCCTGTTCCTCGAGCCGGTGGCCGAGGTGAAGCGCCGCTACGGGGTCGAGACCCTCGAGGAGGCGTTCTTCGCGGCAACGGGGCGCAGCTTCGAGGAAGAGCAAGACGAGGACGACGAGCTGAGGGAGGTGTTCGGATGACGACCATCGGCGCGACGATGCGCAACGAGCTCATCGGCCTCGGCGGCTTCGTCGAGCGCAACGTCTATCTCACGAAGCGCTACATCCTCTGGGACATCGCGTTCATGATCTGGACGATCGCGAACACGCTCACGATCGTGTTCATCGCGCGCGTCGAGAACCTTCCGAAGGCGAAGGAGAACGAGCTCGCCACGATCCTGCTCGTCGGAGCGGTCATCTGGGCGTTCCTCGGGATCATCTTCGAGTTCATGACGGAGACGGTCGCATGGGAGCGCTGGGAGGGCACGATCGAGTACACGTTCATGGCGCCCGTGTCGCGGACGATGCACCTGTTCGGCCAGGGCGCGTTCGCGGTGCTGTACGGGCTCATCCGGGCGACGATCCTGTTCTTCGCCGTGGCGGCGTTCATCGGCCTCCACGTCCCGCACGCCAACTACGGCGCCGCGTTCGCTCTCCTCGCGATCGCGTCGGTGTCGTTCATCGGCGTCGGGATGATGACCTCGGTGCTGCCTCTCATCTCTCCCGAGAAGGGCGCGCAGCTCGGCTTCGTCGCGCAGGGCGTCATGCTCGTCGTCTCGGGCGTCTACTACCCCGTGTCGGTGATGCCGCACTGGATGCAGCTGATCGCGAAGATCTCGCCGGCGACCTACGTCCTCCGCGGCGACCGCGCCTCGATCGTCAGCGGCGCCGGGATGCGGTGGGCCGACGTCTGGCCGCTCGTGGTCATCGCCATCGCCTCGATGCCGATCGGGTTGACGATCTTCCGCATCGGCGAGCGGCACGCGAAGAGGCACGGGAAGCTCAAGAGATCGGGATGACGGTCGTGCTCAGTCCGGGAGAAGACGGGCCAAGCACTCGCGCAGCCCGTCGCGCCAGTGCGGGAGCCGCGGCGCCCCCGGCCGCTCGCTGCGGAGCACCGAGTACGCGGGACGCGCGGCGGGGCGGCCGAGCTCGGCGGTCGTGATGCGGCGCACACGGCAATCGACGCCCGCCTCCTCGAAGATCGCCTCGGCGAACTCCGCCCACGTGCAGTCGCCGTCGGCGGCGAGGTGCCAGAGCCCGGCCGGCAGCTCGACGAGGGCCCGCGTCGCCTCCGCGAGATGGCCGACGTACGTGGGCGATCCGCGCTGGTCGTCGACGACCGCCACCTCGTCGCGCTCGCGGCCGAGCGCGAGCATCGTCCGGACGAAGTTGCGCCCCGTCCAGCCGAAGAGCCACGACGAGCGGACGATCCAGGCGCCGGCATCGACGGCGGCCGCCTCGCCCTGGAGCTTCGTGCGGCCGTAGACGGACCGCGGGCCGGGCGCATCCGACTCGACATACGGGTCGCGCTTGCGGCCGTCGAAGACGTAATCGGTCGAGTAGTAGACGAAGGGGATGCCGAGCTCGGCGACGTGCTGCGTCCCCCCGGCGTTGACGGCGGCAGCGCCCTGCGGGTCCGCCTCCGCCCCGTCGACGTCGGTCCAGGCGGCTGCGTGGAGGACGAGCCCGGCGTCGAGCGGCGGCGGCGGCATGGAGACGTCCCAGGCGCCGCGCGTCAGCGCGACCGCACCCGGGAACGCCTCGAGCAGCGCGGCGCCGAGCTGGCCGCCCGCGCCTGTTACGACGACGCGTCGCGTGCCGAGAGGATCGGCGATGACGTGCTCCACAGGTGGCGGACGCGCTCGTCGTCCCACGCGACTTCGTTCTCGTCCGGGCGCTCCCGGTCGTACTCCTCCGTGACGAGGTACATGAACGTGCAGTCGGTGAGCGCCTCGTACCCGTGCGCATGGACGCCAGGGACGTAGATCGCCACGGGGTTGTCGTCGCCGATGTCCTCGGTGAAGGTCTCGCCGGACGTGCGGTCGAGGACGACGACGCGCACCATTCCCGCGAGGCAGACGAACACGTCGTCCTGTCCGCGCTCGTGGAAATGCAGTCCGCGAATCACCCCGCGTCGCGAGAACGACATGTTCGCCTGCCTGACCGGCTTCGGCAGCGCGGAGACGCGCACGAGCTCCGCGAACCAGCCGCGTGCGTCCTCGTGGCGGACGAGCTCGATGCGCCGCAGCCCGTCGATCACCTGTTGACCCCGTTCGACCGGACGAAGTCGTTCACCGCGTAGTACGCGTCGATCGACTCGCCGGCGTCGCCCCAGAAGCCGTCGGCGACGTCCGCCTCCATCATCCCGCGCGAGACGTACCAGTTGTTCACATCGGTGATCTCGAGCTCGCCGCGCCCCGACGGCTCGAGCGTCGGGAGGACGTCCCATACCTGGGCGTCGTAGAAGTACGCGCCCGTGACGGCGTACCGGCTCGGCGGCGAGGCCGGCTTCTCGACGATCTCGACGACGCTGTCCCCGTCCATGCGCGCGACGCCGAGATGGCGAAGGTGCTCGTCCTCGCCCACCTGGGAGAGGACGATGCGCGCGCCCGAGCTCTGCCGCGAGAAGTTCTCGACGACCGGACGCAGCGAGCGCTCGAACACGTTGTCGGCGAGAAGGACGCATACCTTGTCACGGGCGACGAAGCGCTCGGCGAGCCCGAACGCCTCCGCGATGCCGCCCGCCTGGTCCTGGTAGGCGTAGAGAAGACGGTCGAGGCCGTGCTCGTGCCCGTTGCCGAGCAGGCGGAAGAACTCGCCCGCGTGCGTCCCTCCGGTGACGAGCATCACCTCGTCGATGCCGGCGCCGACGAGGGCCTCGACCGCGTAGGTCACCATCGGCCGGTCGTACAAGGGGAGGAGATGCTTGTTCGTGATCCGCGTGAGCGGATGCAGCCGCGACCCGGTGCCGCCTGCGAGGATGACGCCCTTCATGCCCGGCGATGCTAGTGCACCTGCCGTTCGCCGCCGCCGAGAGGAACGGGAGGAAGGGAGGAGCCCCTCGGCGGCGCGATCGCGAACGGAGTTACGGGTGGGCCGGAAGGACGAGGAGGAGCACGGTCAAGGCTGCCGTCAGGGTGACGATCAGACGCATGTGCAACTCCTCGTCTCCACGTCATCGACCATAGAGGCGCCCCGTCAAGGGTCCGTTTCGGCTCTGCAAGGAAACGGTTAGGTTTGCGGCGATGGCAACACGCCCTCGCCGCTCGTGTCTGACGGTGCCGGCGTCGAGCCCGCGCATGCTGGCGAAGGCTGCAGACCTGCCCGCCGACGAGGTCGTCGTCGACCTCGAGGACGGCGTCGCGCCCGCGGAGAAGGCCGCCGCCCGCCGCAACCTCGGGGCCGCGGCCGCACGGGGCACTCTCGCGATCCGGGTCAACGCCGTCGGCAGTGAATGGCTGCGCGACGATCTCGCCGCCGTGGCCGACCGGAGGCCGGACGTCGTCGTCGTCCCCAAGGCGGCGTCGGCGGACGACGTCCTCCGCGTCGCCGAGGCCCTGCCGGACGGCGTCGGGCTCGAGGTCCAGATCGAGACCGCGCGCGGCCTCGTCCAGGTCGAGCGGATCGCCGGGGTCGGATCGCCGCTCGAGGCGCTCGTCTTCGGTCCCGGCGACTTCGCGGCCTCGATGGGCGTCCCCGTCCTCACGATCGGAGCGGGGGCCTTCGACTATGCGCTCTCGCGCATCGCGGTCGCCGCGCGCGCCTACGGCCTGCAGGCGGTGGACGGGCCCTATGCGGACCTCGGCGACCTCGACGGCCTCCGCCGTGCCGCCGCTGCGGCGCTCGGGCACGGCTTCGACGGGAAGTGGGTCCTCCATCCGGCCCAGATCGAAGCGGTGAACGACGTCTTCACGCCCGCGGCGGACGACCTCGCCCGCGCCCGGAGGATCCTCGCCGCCGCCGAGGGCGTCACCCTCGTCGACGGGGAGATGGTCGACGAGGCGACGAAGCGCATGGCGGCCGCCGTGCTTGCCCGCGCCGGTGAACGGGTACCAGGCGGGGAGTGACCGGACGAGCGCGCGACCTCGACGACCTGCGGGGGGAGATCCAGGAGCTGTTCGCGGACCTGTGGCAGGTGCCGCGGTTCAGCGGCATGCACCGGCGGCACCGTCCGCAGTGCGACTGCTTCCAGCTCGACCACCCGCCGGAGCTGCACGTCGTCGTCGAGCTGCCCGGCGTCGATCCCGGATCCGTGCACATCTCCGCGGCTCGCGGCACACTCGTCGTCAGCGGCCGCCGGGAACGACCGCGGGTCGACGGGGCGCGCTATCGCCACATGGAGATCGAGTACGGGGAGTTCGAGCGCCGCCTCGAGCTCACCGAGAGCGTGAACGCCGACGGGGCGAGCGCGACCTACGAGCGCGGGCTTCTCCGCATCGTTCTTCCACTGGAGGAGCCGTGAGCGAGATCGTCGCGATCACGGCGGAGGAGCAGAGGCTGGCGGAGGACCTCGCCGAGGAGCTGCCGCCGGCGCTCCCCGTGCTGCCGCTGAAGGAGACGGTCGTCTTCCCGGCCTCGATGACGCCGCTCGCGATCGGGCAGGAACGATCGATCCGGCTCGTCGACGACGTGCTCGCCGGCGACCGCCTGCTCGCGCTCGTCGCCGTCGAGAACGACGGGGTGGAGACGCCGGGTTGGGACGACGTCTACCGGGTCGGGACGGCGGCGATCGTGCACAAGATGATCCGCGTCCCCGACGGGACGATGCGCGTGCTCGTCCAGGGCCTGCGGCGTGTCCGCGTCGACCACGAGCTGCAGGACGAGCCGTACCTCGTCGCCGAGCTGTCCGAAGAGCCCGACATCGTCGAGCAGTCGAAAGAGCTCGAGGCGCTGACCCGCAACGTTCAGGCGCAGTTCGGCCGCATCATCGGTGTCGTCCCGTATCTCCCGGAGGAGCTGCAGATCGCCGCCGCGAACGTCGACGACCCCAGCGCGCTCTGCAGCCTGGTCGCGTCGACGATCCGCCTGAAGACGGAGGAGAAGCAGAAGCTGCTGGAGACGGTCGACGTCTCCGGGCGCCTGCGCGACGTGTCGGTCATCCTCAGCCGCGAGCTGGAGATGGTCGAGCTCGGCAGCAGGATCCAGTCGCAGGTGCAGTCGGAGCTCGAGCAGGGACAGCGTGAGTTCTTCCTCCGCCGCCAGCTGAAGGCGATCCAGGAGGAGCTCGGCGAGGGCGATCCGGAGCAGGCGGAGGTGAACGAGCTGCGCGGCCGCATCGACGAGCTCGAGCTGCCGGAAGAGGTCGAGAAGGCGGCGGCGCGCGAGCTCGGCCGGCTCGAGCGGCTGCCGTCTGCCGCTGCGGAGTACGGCGTCATCCGCACGTATCTCGACTGGATCGCGACGTTGCCGTGGGGCGTCACCACGACCGACAACCTCGATCTCGAGCGGGCCCGTGCAGTGCTGAACGAGGACCACTACGACCTGGCGAAGGTGAAGGAGCGGATCGTCGAGCACCTGGCCGTGTCGAAGCTGCGCCGGGACCCGTCCGGCCAGATCCTCTGCCTCGTCGGCCCTCCCGGCGTCGGCAAGACGTCGCTCGGCCAGTCGATCGCGCGCACCCTCGAGCGGAGGTTCGTGCGCATGTCGGCCGGCGGCGTGCGCGACGAGGCCGAGATCCGCGGGCATCGCCGCACGTACATCGGCGCGATGCCGGGCACGATCATCCGCGCGCTGCGCGACGCCGGGTCGATGAATCCGGTCGTGCTCATCGACGAGATCGACAAGATGGGCTCCGACGTCCGCGGCGACCCCGCGAGCGCGATGCTCGAGGTGCTCGATCCGGAGCAGAACAGGACGTTCCGCGACCACTACCTCGATCTTCCGTTCGACCTCTCAAAGGTGCTGTTCGTCTGCACCGCCAACACGGTCGACACGATCCCGCCGCCGCTCCTCGATCGCATGGACACGATCTCGCTCTCCGGCTACACCGAGGAGGAGAAGCTCGGGATCGCGAAGCGGTACCTCGTCCCGAAGCAGATCGAGGCGCACGGGCTCTCGCGCGACCAGATCGCGATCCCCGAGCGCTCGCTGCGGCTTCTCATTCGCGAGTACACGCGCGAGGCCGGCGTGCGCACGCTCGAGCGCCGCATCGCCGACACCTGCCGCAAGGCGGCGCGGCTCGTCGCGGAAGGCCACGAAGGGAAGATCTCCGTCTCCGAGCGCCGCGCGCGCGCGTGGCTCGGGCCGCGGCACTTCAGCGGCGAGGCCCGCCGGAGGACGAGCGCCGCGGGCGTCGCCACTGGGCTCGCCTACACCGCCGCGGGAGGGGACGTCCTCTTCGTCGAGGCGCAGGCCTATCCGGGCAAGGGGCGGCTGACGATCACCGGCCAGCTCGGCGACGTCATGCGCGAATCGGCGCAGGCCGCGCTCTCGTGGGTGCGGTCGCACACCGCCGAGCTCGAGCTGCCCGAGGAGTGGTTCGCCGACCACGACATCCACCTGCACGTGCCTGCAGGAGCCGTCCCGAAGGACGGGCCGTCGGCGGGGATCACGATGGCGGCGGCGCTCGCATCGCTCGCGCGCGGGAAGCCGGTTGCCGACGACCTCGGCATGACGGGCGAGCTGACGCTGACCGGCCGCGTGCTGCCGATCGGCGGCGTGCGCGAGAAGGCACTCGCCGCCCAGCGCGCCGGACTCCGGCGCGTCGTCCTTCCGCGCGAGAACGAGCCCGACCTGGAGGAGCTGCCCGCAGAGACGCTGCGCGAGGTCGAGTTCCTCCTCGTCGACTCGATCGAACAGGCGCTCGGCGCCGCGTTCAACGGAACGCATGCAGGGGTAGGATCATCTTCGACCACAGACGAAAGGAAGGGCTGACGATGCCCAAGACGACGGACAAGGTCTCGGATGCGGCCTCCACGGTGAAGCCGTACTTCGAGCGTGCGCTGCACGACGCAGAGCTGCGGGACAACGTCCGCAGCGCATACGAGTCGGCGCGCGCGATCTACGACGAGCTGATCGGCAACCGCGGCGTCGGCGGCGTCGCCAAGCGCGTCGCGACCGATCGCGACATCCAGGACGAGCTCCGCTCCGCGATCGCCGATCTGCGCACGGCGGCCGACCGCGTGCGCGGCAAGCAAGAGCACGGAAGTCGCCATTCCGGCCTGCTCGTCATCGGCCTCGCGCTCGCCGCGCTGTTCAACCCGTTCACCGGCCCGCAGATCCGCAAGTGGGTGTCGGAGCGCCTCTTCGGCGAGTCCGACGGGTTCACCTACCAGGGCGGCAACGGAAGCAACAACTAGCGCAGCGCCGGGTCGAGCTCGGCGCGGACGAGGACCGCTCCCGCCTTCGGCGCGTTCGCGGCGAGGACCGCCGGCTTCCAGTCGGCGCCCGCCTCGAAGCTGAGGTAGCGCACGTGCCGCCACGTGCGAAGGTACGAGGTCGGATCGACGGCGCCGTCGTAGCCACGGTCGAGCAGACCGACCGGGTGCACCTCGAAGTGCAGGTGGTACGGCGTCCCGAGCGCGTCGCCCGTGTCGCCGACGAAACCGAGGACGTCGCCGGCGTGCACGATCGCACCGTTCACCGCGAGCGGCGAGTACGCGGACAGGTGCGCGTAGTAGAACTCGTTGCCGCGTGCGTCGCGGAGCCAGAGCCGCTTCCCGCCGAGGCGCTCGAGGCCGACCGAGAACACGAGGCCGTTCGCGACCGCGAGCACCGGCGTGCCGAGCGGCGCGAAGAGATCGTCGCCGTGATGCCAGCCGCCGGAGGTGTCGGAACGGGCGGCGCCGAACGTGTCGCCCCACGCGACGGGCCCGTACACCGGGAAGACGTAGCCGGCCTCCCCGAGGGCCGGCGTCACCGTCGGCGGCAGGCTCGGGATCGCGCCCACGGGCGCCACGACGATCGTCGGGATCGCCCTCGGCGGCGTCTTCGCCGCGACGCCGAGCAGGAGCGCGGCGGCGGCCATCGATGCGGGGCGGAGCACTACGAGCCGAGATGCTCGCGCGCGAACGTCCGGAAACGCGCGCGGGTGTCATCGTCGGGCCCGAGCGGGCCTTCGGCCGCGTAGCGCGGATCGGCCGCGACCTCCTCCGCCACGGCGCGAACCTCGGCGGTGAGCGCGGCGCGATGCGCCGGGTCGCGCAGCAGCGCCTCGACCCAGCTCTCGGAGCCGTCGTAGGCGGGGACGTCGTTGTCGAACAGGAGCTGGCCGAGGAGGATGCCGGTGCGGATGTAGGCGAACGTCCGGAAGGCGAGCAGGCGGTGCGGCGACTGGACGAGCTTCGCGATGTCCTCGTTTTCGCGCTCGATCCGTTCGACGATGCCGCCGATCGGCTCGTCGACGAGGGGGATCCAGAGGTCGTCGAGCTCAGCCATCTGCGGGATTATTGCCGTTTCCGCGCGCCCGCCACGCGATCTGAGCCGCGGTTGCGATGAGGACGACGGCGAACAGCCTGCGCAGCAGCGACTCCGGCACGAGCTGGGCCACCTGGGCGCCTCCCACCGCGGCGGCCGCGGCGGCGGCCCCGATGGTCGCGGCGCCGCGCCAGCGGACGTTCCCGTGCCGTTGCTGCCGCCAGACGCCGACGGCGACGGTGGGGATGATCGCGAGGAGCGACGTCGCCTCCGCGTGCAGCTGCGTGAGGCCGAGCCACGTGAGCGTCGGCACGAACAGGATGCCCCCGCCGATGCCGAAGAGCCCGGAGAGGACGCCGGCGACGACGCCGAGGAGGACGGCGAGCGCGTACGTCACTTGATCAGAAGGTCGGCGGCGATGGCGACGAGGACGCAGGCGAAGGCGTACGAGAGCACGCGCGCGTGCACCCGCTGTTGCAGCGACGCTCCTCCGACCGCGCCGGCCGCAGCGGGTATGCCGAGCATCGCCGCGTAGTCGAGCTGCACGTCGTGATGGAAGAAGTAGGCGGTCACGCCCGCGATCGCCGTGATACCGATCGCGGCGAGCGAGGTCGCGGCCGCCGAACGGATTCGCCAGCGCGCGACGATCAGCAGCAAGGGCACGATGATGATGCCGCCGCCGACGCCGAAGAGCGCGCTGAAGAATCCCGCGGCCAGACCGATCAGGACCAGGCGCACCCGGCCTATGCTAAGCGTGTGGCCGACGGAGCGGCGTTGCTCGAGCGGCTCGCGGCGGAGCCGCAGCTGGCCGGCCTCTTCCTCGACTTCGACGGTGTGCTCGCGCCGATCGTGGAGCGTCCCGGCGATGCCTACCCGCCGGAGGACGCCCGGCGGGAGCTCGAGCGGCTCGTCGAGCGCTATGCGCTCGTCGCGGTCGTGTCCGGCCGCGCGGGCGCGGACGTCTCGCGACGGATCGGCGTCGACGGCGTGCGCGTCGTCGGCTCGCACGGGCTCGAGCTCGATCCGGCGGCCGACCTCTGGCGTTCGCGCATCGACGCGTTCGCGCTCGCGGCGGGGTGGCGGGACACCGAGCGCAAGGGCCTCGCGGTCTCCTTCCACTACCGACGCGCCGGGGACGAGGGAGCCGCCCGCGCTGCGCTCGAGGAGATCGCCGAGAGCGCGCGCGCGGCCGGGCTCGTCGCGCGGTTCGGGCGCAAGGTGCTCGAAGTGCTGCCGCCGCTCGATGCGAACAAGGGGACGGCCGTGCGGGCGCTCCTCGCGGACAAGAGGCTGCGACGCGCGCTCGTCGCGGGCGACGACACCACCGATCTGGACGCGTTCCGGGCGCTCGACGGGCTCGAGCTCGGCGTTCGCGTGGCGGTGGCGGCCGACGAGTCGCCGCCGGAGCTCCGCGCAGCCGCGGACGTCGTCGTCTCCTCCACGAACGAGCTGCTCGAGCTCCTGCGATGCATGTAGACGAGGCCGTCCTGGCGCCCGTGCGCGCGCGCTTCGGGACCCCTGTGCGGCTCGACTGGAAGGGCGAGATCAGCGACGCCGAGTGGGCCGTCGCGACGCACAACCCGGCGCGGACCCACGACGTGACGCTCTTCATCCTCGATCCGCGGCGGCGGCTCGCGCTCATCCGCAAGCCGCAGTTCGAGGCAGACGTGTGGCGCCCGCCGGGCGGCGGCATCCACGCCGGCGAGGACTTCACCGCCGGGGCGATTCGCGAAGCGCTGGAGGAGACCGGCCTGCACGTCGAGCTGCGGCGCTACCTCGTCGAGACGCGGGCGTCGTTCACGCACGGGGGCCGCGAGCTGCACTGGCGGACGCACGTGTTCCTGGCGGAGACGAGCGACGCCGAGATCGCCGCCGCGGACCCGGGCGAGATCGCCGAGGCCCGGTGGGGCACGCTCGAGGAGCTCGCCGGGCCGTTGCGTGAGCGACTGCTCGCGAGCGGCCGCGCCTTCTGGCGCTACCGCGTGGCGCTCCACGATGCGGCGCTCGCCGCCATGCTCGCGTAGCGGCGACGGCGTAACGGGGACCGCGTCGTAACGGGGACTGTCCCCGTACCGGCGCGGTGCGGCGGTCGAGGCGTTGTCCCGTCCGGCCGCGCCGCGCCGTCGGCTTTTGCATGGCTCCGCAACCGGCATCACGAGAGCGTCACGAGACTCAGGCGGTCTCGTGACGGGGACTGTCCCCGATGATGCCCGCTCGGGTCAGGCTTTCGTGACGCGGACGGCGGTGCCGTATGCGCAGATCTCCGTCCAGCCGGTGCCGAGCTCGGAGGTGTCGAAGCGCATGGCGATGATCGCGTTCGCGCCCTTCGCCGTCGCCTCCTCGACCATCCTGTCCATCACCTGCGCGCGGCTCGCGACGAGCGCCTTCGTCATGCCCTTCAGCTCGCCGCCGACGATCGACTTCAAGCCGGCGCCGATCTGCGAGCCGATGTTGCGCGAGCGCACCGTCAGCCCCATCACCTCGCCGAACACCTCGTCCACGGTGTACCCGGGAATGTCGTTCATCGTCGTGACGATCATGCGTTCAACACCTCCCACGCGCGGCGTACGTCCGCCTCCGTCGTACGCGCGTTGCCGATTGCGAGCCTGAGCACATAGCGGCCGTCGAGCCGGGTGTGCGAGAGGAAGATCTCACCGCTGCGATTCGCACGCGCGAGAAGCGCCTCGTTCTCCTCATCCGTCCCGTCCCGCCGAAAGCAGACGAGCGAGAAGCGAAGCGGCGCGGCGAGCTCCCAGCCGGCGCTCTCCTCGACCCAGCCGGCGAAGAGACGCGCCAGCCGGATGTGCTCGCGATGGATCGCCCGCAGCCCCTCGGCCCCGTAGCAGCGCAGCACCGCCCACAGCTTGAGCGAGCGGAAGCGACGGCCGAGCGCGGGCCCGTACTCGGAGAGCGCGTACGCATCCTCGGGCGTCCGCAGGTACTCCGGCACGAGCGAGAACGCCTCGCGGAACTCGGCCGGCCGCGATGTCCACAGGAGCGAGCAGTCGACGGGGACGAGCAGCCACTTGTGCGGATTGACGACGAGCGAGTCCGCGAGCTCGACCCCGTCCTGCGACCAGCGCTCCTCGTCGAGGATCCAGGACGACCCGGCGTACGCAGCGTCGACGTGCACCCACGCGCCGGCGGCGTGCGCCTGCTCCGCGATCTCGCGCACGGGATCGACGGACGCGAACGACGTCGTCCCGACGGTCGGCACGACGGCGGCGACGCCGGAGAGATCGCCGGGAACGCGCATGCGCAGCTCACCGTCGACCGGCTGCTTCCGCAGCTCCATTCCGAGCATGCGCGCCGCCTTCTCGACCGACGAATGCGCGTGCTCCGAGCACACGACCGCGTTGCGGCCGGTCACGTGACGAGCGGCGACGAGCGCCGCGAGCGTACCGGTCGACGCAGTGTCCTCGATGTGCCCGTGCCAGCCCTCCGGAAGGCCGAGCAGCTGTCGCACCCAGTCGACCGTCCGCAACTCCAGCTCGGTCGACGCGGGCGATGCGCGCCACGTGATCGCGACCTGCTGCATCGCCGCCGCGAGCAGCTCCGCGAGGATCCCCGGCTCCGACGCGGTGACCGCGAAGTACGCGAAGAAGCGGGGATGCTGCCAGTTCGTCAGCGCCGGGACGATGAGATCGTCGAGGTCGCGGAGGACATTCGCGAACGGCTCTCCCTGCTCCGGGGGAGACGGCGGCAGCTTCGCCGACAGCTCCCCGGGTCGCACCTGCGCGAGCACCGGTAGATCGCCGACGCGCGCCAGGTAATCCGCCGCCCAGTCGACCGCCGCGTGGCCGTCCTCCCGGAAGCTCACGGCTTTCTCCGCCGCAGCGCGGCGAACGTCCGCCACGGCCGCGTGTTGAGCAGATCGTCCTTCGTCAGCCATCCCCGGCGCGCCTGGCCGATCGCGAGCTCGACGTAGTCCTGCGCGCGGACCCGGTGCGCGTCCGAGCTGACGACGAGCTTCACGCCCGCCTCCTTCGCCGCGCGCGCGTGCACGTCACGCAGGTCGAGCCGGTCCGGCTGCCCGTTGATCTCGAGGGCGACCCCCGTCTCGAGCGCCTTCTCGATCACCCGCTCGACGTCGACGTCACGTGGTCCGCGCTTTCCGATCCGCCGGCCGGTGAGGTGCCCGATGCAATCGACGTACGGGTTCTCCATCGCCTCGAGCACGCGCTCGGTGGGGCGGTTGAGGGGCGCCTGGTGAACGGACGCGACCACCCAGTCGAGAAGGGCGAGATCCTGCTCGGCGACGTCGACCTCGCCGTTCGACCGGATGTTCGCCTCGACGCCGGCGAGGATCCGCATGTTCGGGAACCGCTTGCGGACGCGTTCGATCTCGTCGAGCTGCGCCGCCAGCCGTCCGTCGCGCAGATAGTGCGAGTGATCGGTGATCGCGTAGTAGGCGTAGCCGCGTGCGGCCGCGGCGGCGACCATCTCCTCAAGCGTGTTCTTCCCGTCGGCCGACCAGCTCGTGTGCGTGTGCAGGTCGCCGCGCACGTCGGAGAGCTCCACGAGCGCGGGCAGCTCCCCGCGACGCGCGGCCTCCAGCTCGCCGTGGTTCTCGCGCAGCTCCGGCGGGATCGGCTGGTAGCCGAGGAACGCATACAACGCGTCCTCGTCCTCGGTCGCGAACACCTCGCCGGTCTCGGCCGTCGTGACGCCGTACTCCGAGATCGAGAGGCCGCGCTTCACCGCGGCTTCGCGCATCGCGACGTTGTGATCCTTCGACCCTGTGAAGTGCTGGAGGAGGTTTCCGAACGACTCCGGCGGCACGACGCGCAGATCGAAGCGAAGGCCGGCGCGCGAGACGACCGTCGCCTTCGTGTCTCCGTGCGCGGCGACGTCGGCAACCCACGGCATCTGCGTGAAGAACGAGGTCAGCTCCCGCGGCTCGGTCGCGGTCGCGATGATGTCCAGGTCGCGGAAGGTCTCCTTCCGGCGCCGCACGGACCCCGCTTCGGAGACGGCGACCGCGGCCGGGTGCTCGCGCAACTCCGCCACCGCCGCGAGCACCGCGGGGAGCCCGTCGCCGAGCAGCCGTCGCCCCTCGTCGGGATTCTCCGCCTGGAACGCGAGCGCCTTGAGGATCTTCTCCTCGCTCTTCGCGCCGAGCCCCGTCAGCGCGCGCAGTCGCTCCTCCTGCGCCGCTGCCTTCAGCTCGGCGAGCGTCGTGATGCCGAGCTCGTGCCAGATGCGCGCGGCCGTCTTCGGGCCGAGGCCGGGCAGGCGCATGAAGGCGACGACGTCGGGAGGGACGAGCGTCCGCCGTTTCGCGAGCGCATCGATGTCGCCGGTCTCGACGATCTGCACGATCTTCTCCTCGATCGTCTTGCCGATGCCCTGCAGCTCCTTCGCGCGCCCGTCGAGCGCGAGCTGGGCCACCGACGCCGACGTCTCGCGCATGCGCGTCGCCGCGCGGCGGTAGGCGAGCACGCGGAACGATTCCGCGCCCTCCAGCTCGAGCATGTCCGCGAGGAGGTCGAAGCGGTCCGCGACCTCCGTGTTGCCTGGCAGCGGGGCCATGAGGCGATCATATGTAGCCTCTTCGACGCATTGCCCGCCGCGATCGTCTGCCTTCCCACCTACAACGAGCGCGCGAACCTCGAGCCGATGATCCACGCGCTCGCACCGCTCGGTGTGCGCGTCCTCGTGATCGACGACAACTCGCCCGACGGCACCGGCGAGATCGCCGACCGGCTCGCGCAGGAGCTCGACTTCGTCTCCGTCCTCCACCGCGAGCGGAAGGAGGGGCTCGGGCCGGCCTATGTCGCCGGTTTCCGCCGCGCGCTCGCGGACGGAGCGGACCTGATCCTCGAGATGGACTCCGACTTCTCCCACGACCCGAACGACGTCCTGCGCCTCATCGCCGCATGCGAGACGGCCGACGTCGCGCTCGGGTCGCGCTACGTCCCCGGCGGCGGGACGACCGACTGGGGCCTCGGCCGACGCGTCGTCTCGGTCGGCGGGTCGTGGTATGCGCGCACGGTTCTCGGCGTGAACGTCCGCGACCTCACCGGCGGCTTCAAGTGCTATCGCCGCGCGGTCCTCGAGCGCATCGACCTCGATGCGATCGCGTCGAAGGGCTATGCCTTCCAGATCGAGACGACCTACCGCGCGATCCGCGCCGGCTTCACGGTCGTCGAGGTGCCGATCCTCTTCTCCGACCGCGCCGCCGGACAGTCGAAGATGAGCCGCGCGATCGTCCTCGAGGCGGTGACGCGGGTCCCGGCGCTACGGTTCTCGCGGCTTCGATGAGAGAGCTCGACACCGATACCTTCGACGAGGCGATCGGCGGCGACCCCGTCCTCGTCGACTTCTGGGCGCCGTGGTGCAGGCCGTGCAAGGCGCTCGAGCCGATCCTCGCCGGGCTGGAGGAAACGATCCCCGTCGCCCGCGTGAACATCGACGAGCATCCCGGCATCGGCGCCCGCTACGACGTCCTCTCCATCCCGACGGTGGCGCTGTTCGCGGGCGGCGAGCGCATTTCGTCGATCGTCGGGCTGCGCCCGCGCGCGCATTTCGACGAATGGCTAGGCGAAGTGCTCCCAGCCGCGCAGGCCGACGCTGACGCCTGATCCCTCCTCGCAGCGGCCGATGACGGGGAAGCCGAGCGGGTCCGGCGTCGCCGCCAGCAGCTCGTAGTCCTCGCCGAACTCGAGATCGTCGCGGGTCGCCCCGTCGGCGAGCGGGACGGCGTCGAGATCGATCGCGAGCCGGCAGCCGGAGCGCTCGGCCATGTGCGCGGAGTCGGGGCCGAGCCCGTCCGAGATGTCGAGCATCGCGTGCGCGACGCGCGCGAGCCTCCGCCCCTCGTCGAGCCGGATCGGCGGACGGGCGAGGCTGCCCGCCCGAAACGCGGCGCCGGCGCCGCCGAGGGGCCCGGTGACGACGAGCAGGTCGCCCGGGCGCGCGCCCGCACGGCCGGGAACGCGTGCGGCGCGCCCGATCGCCGTCACACTCACGACGACCGCATCCGCGCTCGTCGTGTCTCCACCGCGAACGGGCACACCGGTCTCCGCGATCCCCTCGTACAGCGCGAGCGCGCCGTCGTCGAGGCGGGGGGCGGCGAGACCGACGACGAGGGCGAGCGGCTCGGCTCCCGAGGCGGCGAGGTCGCTCAGGTTGACCGCCGCGGCGCGGTAGCCGAGCCCGCGCCAGTCGAGGAGGTCGAAGCGGAAGTGAACGCCCTCGACGAGCGTGTCCTGGGTGACGACGAGGCCGTCGATCTGCGCCGCGTCATGCTCGACGCCGGCGATCAGACCGCGCCGTTCGAGCTCGGCCAGGAAGGCGAACTCCCTCACGCGATGCGCGTCCGCTCGTCGAGCGTCTCCGGATCGAGCTGGTAGAGCCCGTCGTACAGCCGCGCGTGGAAGGTTCCCGGGCCGTGCGCGTGGGCGGCCGCCGACTCCGCCGCGACGCCGAACGCGGCGAGCGCCTCGGCGGCGGACTCGAGGGGCGCATCCGGCTTCGCCGCGAGGAAGCAGCCGGTGAGCGCCGACGAGATGCAGCCGGTGCCGGTGACGGTTGCGAGCAGCGGATCGCCGTTTCCGACCGCGAGCACCCGCTCGCCGTCGGAGACGTGGTCGACGGCTCCCGTCACCGACGCGACGACGCCGAGGCTCCTCGCGGCCGCGCGCGCGAGCTCGGCGGGCTCGATGCCCGCGCTCATCGACTCGACGCCGCGCACCTCCGCGGCGGCGCCCACGAGGGTCGCCACCTCGCCCGCGTTGCCACGCAGGACGGTGACGTCGACCTCGTCCAGGATCCGCTTCGCCGTCTCCGTCCGGTACGCGGTCGCGCCGGCGCCGACGGGGTCGAGGACGACCGGGATCCTCCGCCCGCTCGCCACGCGGCCCGCTGCGAGCATCGCCTCGACCCAGTGCGGCGAGAGCGTGCCGATGTTGATGACGAGCGCCGACGCGATCCGCGCCATCTCCTCGACCTCCTCGCGCGCGTGCGCCATCACCGGCAGCGCGCCGAGCGCGAGCGTCGCATTCGCCGTCTCGTTCATGACGACGTAGTTCGTGATCTGGTGGACGAGCGGCTTGCTGTCGCGCACCGCGCGCAGCGTCGTGCCGGCGGAGATCATCGTCTTGCCACCTCCAGAACGTCGACGGGGCCTTCTCCGGAACCGATCTCGACGAGGCCGTGCGCGACCGCGCGGGAGGCCGCCGCCGACGCCGCGCGGGCGGCGTCCGCGAGACTCTCACCGCGGGCGAGACATGCGGCGAGCGTCGCCGAGTGCGTGCAGCCGGCGCCGTGCGTCGCCGGTACGTCGTGGCGTGCGACGGGAATCTCGATGTGCTCACGCCCGTCGTAGAGATGGTCGACCGGCGGCTCGCCGTGCCCGCCCGTGACGATCACCGCCGGCGCGCCGAGCGCATGCAGCCGCTCGGCGAGCTCGCGGCGGGGCGCGTCCGTCCCGGTGAGCGCCTTCGCCTCCATCAGGTTCGGCGTGATCACGGCGGCAAGCGGAAAGAGCAGGCCGACGAGAGCGCCGACGGCGTCGTCCTCGAGCAGCCGGGCGCCAGAGCTCGCGACCATCACCGGGTCGACGACGAGGGGAACGCGGCGGCGACCGAGGTACTCGGCGACCGTCTCGACGAGCTCGCGCGAGAAGAGCATCCCCGTCTTCGCCGCGTCGACGCCGATGTCGCCGAACACGGCCTCGAGCTGCTCGCGCACGAATGCGGGAGGCAGCTCGTGGATCGCCGTCACCGCACGCGTGTTCTGCGCCGTCAGCGCGACGATGACGGAGGCGCCGTGCACGCCGGCCGCCGCGAACGCCTTCAGGTCCGCCTGGATGCCCGCCCCGCCGCCGGAGTCGGACGTCGCGATCGTCAGTGCTCGAGAAACCAATGCGCTCCCTTCGCCGGCATGACCCGGATCAGGTTCGACGGGTGTGATCTCAGCCGCGTGTGCGGCACCCCGGTACGCGCAGGTTAGCGTGGGAGCGTGAGGCTCCCGCCCGCACTGGCCGCAGCGGCGACTCCACGCATCCTGGAGCTGCTGGGCGACCCTCCGGCCCGGGTGCTCGAGCTCGGCTTCGCCGGGATTCACGCGGTCCCGCTCCTGCTGGCCGGCTTCGACGTGGTCGTCGTGGACGACAGCCCGGCTGCGCGCGAGCGGGCCGGCGCGGTCTCGCCCGAGCCGCCCGCGGACCGCTTCGACGCGGTCGTCGCCCCGGAGGGCACAGATCTGCGCGGAATCGACGCGGAACGCCGAGTGATCGTGTACGCCGATGGATCCGTCCTTGTGGAGTGACCTCCTCGAAGCCGAGGAGGTCGCGTACGTGCGAACGGACCCCCCGCGCGAGCCGCGCCTCGCGCAGCTTCCCGACGGTGTGCCCCGCGTCGGCGTCGATGCGCTCTACGCGCATCAGCGCGAGGCGTGGGACGCAGTCCGGCGGGGCGAGCACGTCATCGTCACGACCGGCACCGCATCCGGCAAGACGCTCGCCTTCAACCTTCCGGTCCTGGACGCGCTCGCGCGCGACCCGAAGAGCCGGGCGCTCTACCTCTATCCGACGAAGGCGCTCGCGCAGGACCAGCTGCGCACGCTGACGACGCTGAACGTGCCCAGGGTCCGCGCGGCGATCTACGACGGCGACACGCCGCACGAGCAGCGGTGGCAGGTGCGCAAGTGGTCGAACCTCGTCCTGACGAACCCCGACATGCTGCACATCGGCGTCCTCCCCCGGCACGACGCGTGGGCTGACGTCCTCCACAACCTCCGCTTCGTCGTCGTCGACGAGGCGCACGTCTACCGCGGTGTCTTCGGCTCGCACGTCGGCAACGTCCTGCGGCGCCTGCGACGGCTCGCCGGGATCTACGGGGCGAAGCCGCAGTTCGTGCTCGCGTCGGCGACGATCGCGAACCCGGGCGAGCTCGCGCACCGCCTCCTCGGCCTCGACGCCACGGTGATCTCGGACGATGCCGCGCCACGCGCCGAACGGACGATCGCGCTGTGGAACCCGGAGCTGATCGATCCGGAGCTCGGCCTGCGCGCGTCGCCGCTCGGCGATGCGTCGCGCCTCACGGCGGAGCTCGTGAAGCGCGGCCTGCGCACGATCTGCTTCGCGAAGAGCCGCAAGGCGGCGGAGCTCGTCCACCGCATGACCGTCGACCGCGTCGACGCGGAGACCGCCGGGCGTCTGGCGCCGTACCGGGCCGGCTACACGCCGCAGCAGCGGCGCGACATCGAGCGCCGGCTCGTCGAGGGAGAGCTGCTCGGCGTCTCCGCCACGGATGCGCTCGAGCTCGGCATCGACATCGGCCTCCTCGACTGCGCCATCTCCGTCGGCTTCCCCGGCACGGTCGCGAGCCTGCGGCAGCAATGGGGACGCGCGGGGCGCCGCGGGCACGGCCTCGCGGTGCTCGTCGCATCGGAGGACGCGCTCGACCAGTACTTCATGCGCGAGCCGGAGACGCTCCTGCGCCGCCGGGTCGAGGCCGCGATCCTCGACCATGCGAACCCGCGCGTGCTCGACGGCCATGTCGCAGCCGCGGCCTTCGAGGCGCCGGTCGACGAGAGCGACCGCGCCACGCTCGGCGACGCCGCACTCGCGCGCGCGCCGCATGTCCGCGGCCTGCGGCACACGGCGCGCGGCTGGGTGTACGCGGGCACGGGCTACCCGGCCGGTGACGTTCCGCTTCGCTCTGCGAGCGCGGATGCGTTCTCCGTCGTCGATGCGAGCACCGGCGCCGTGCTCGGCATCGTCGAGCACGAGCGCGCCTACTCGACCATCCACGAGGGCGCCGTCTACCTCCACCTCGGCGAGCAATGGCTCGTCCAGGAGCTCGACCTCCCGGCGCGGCGCGCGATCGTCGAGCCGTTCGGCGGGGACTGGTACACACAGGTGAGAAAGGAGACCTCGACCCGCGTCGAGGAGCCGCTGCGGGTCGAGTCGAGGCTCGGGCTCGAGCTGACCTTCGGCCGCGTATCGGTCACCGAGCAGGTCGTCGCCTACCGGCGGAAGGGGATCCGCGACCAGGCGACGATCGACACGGTGCCGCTCGACCTCCCGGCGACGACGTTCGACACGGAGGCGGTCTGGTACGTGCCGACCGAGGCCCAGCTCGAGGGGCTGGAGCGGATGCCGACGCTGCTCGCGTCGCTGCACGCCGCCGAGCACGCGATGATCGCGATCCTCCCGCTCTGGGCGATGTGCGACCGCTGGGACATCGGCGGTCTCTCGACGAACCACCACGACGACACCGGCGCGCCGACCGTCTTCGTCTACGACGGGCACACCGGCGGCGTGGGGCTCACCGAGCGCGGCTTCGCAGAGTTCGAGGGCTGGGTGGCGGACACCGTCCGCCTGCTCGAGGGCTGCCCGTGCCCGCACGGTTGCCCCTCCTGCGTGCAGAGCCCCAAGTGCGGCAACCTGAACGAGCACCTGGACAAGGCCGGGGCGTCGACCCTGCTCCGCCGGATGTCGAATTCCGCCTAGCTCGTTCGTCGTCCTCACGTCACCGATCCCCAAGGAGGCACGCATGCACTACCTGCTCCTCATCCACGACGACGAGTCCGCCGACAACGGCGACCTCATGCCCGAGTACACGGCGTACACGCAGGAGCTCCAGGCGTCCGGCGCCCTCGTCGGCGCGAACCAGCTCCAGCCGAGCGACACCGCCACGACCGTTCGCGTCCGAAACGGCGAACAGGTCGTCACCGACGGCCCGTTCGCGGAGGCGAAGGAGGTCCTCGGCGGCTACTACCTCATCGACGTCGACTCGCTCGACGAGGCTCTCGAGTGGGCGGCGAAGATCCCGTCGGCGCGCTACGGGGGGATCGAGGTCCGGCCGGTCGTCATGCGCCGGGCGGAGGTCGGCGCCTGACGCCGCTCGAGCAGCTCTTCCGCGAGGAGCACGGCCGCGTCCTCGCCACCCTGATCGGCGTCCTCGGCGACTTCGACCTCGCCGAGGACGCTCTCCAGGACGCGACCGCGGTCGCGCTCGAGCGCTGGCCGCAGGACGGCGTGCCGGCGAACCCCGCGGCGTGGCTCGTGACCGTCGCGCGCAACCGCGCCATCGACCGGATGCGGCGGGACGCCACGCTGCGACGGAAGACGGAGCTGCTCGTGCCCGCCGAGGCGGAGCCGGTGGACGAGGACGACGCGATCCCGGACGAGCGGCTCAACCTCGTCTTCGCGTGCTGCCACCCGGCGCTCGCCCTGGAGGCGCAGATCGCCCTCACGCTTCGGGCCCTCGGCGGGCTCGAGACCGGAGAGATCGCGCGCGCGTTCCTCGTCCCCGAGCCGACGATGGCGCAGCGGCTCGTGCGGGCGAAGCGGAAGATCCGGGACGCCGGAATCCCCTTCCGCATCCCGGCGGACACGATCCTCACAGACCGCCTGCGGGCGGTCCTCCGCGTCGTCTACCTGATCTTCAACGCCGGCTACGGGCCGCCGGTGCGCCGCGAGCTCTGCAACGAGGCGATCCGGCTCGGAGCGATGCTCGCGCTGCTCATGCCCGACGAGTCGGAGGTGCACGGCCTGCACGCATTGCTCCTCTACCAGGACGCGAGACGCGACGCGCGCGTCGCCGACGGCTCGCTCGTCCTGCTCGAGGACCAGGACCGCGACCTCTGGGACGAGGCCGAGATCGCCGCCGGGCACCGGGCGCTGGAGCGGGCGCTCGCGCTGCCGTCGGGCGGGACGTACGTCCTGCAGGCGTCCATCGCCGCCGCCCATGGCGCGGACGGCTCCGACTGGCCGCGCATCGCCGGGCTGTACGCCCGCCTTGCGGAGGTGGAGCCCTCCCCGGTCGTCGAGCTGAACCGGGCGGTGGCGGTGGCGATGGCGCGCGGCCCCGAGGCCGGCCTCGATCTGCTCGAGCGTATCGAGGGCCTCGACGGCTTCTATCTCTTCCACTCGGCGCGGGCCGACCTCCTGCGCCGGCTCGACCGCCCGGCCGCCGGAGCGTATGCGCGCGCGATCGCCCTCGCGCCCTCGGAGCTCGAGCGCGCGTTCCTGGAGAGAAGGCTGAGCGAGCTGCGGCGTTAGGCCTCGAGCCGGGCGCCGGCGGCCTCTGCAGACCGGCCCTCGCCGTATAGTCGCGCCCATGGCAGTCGCCGTGGCGAGCGAGCAGGCCGTTGCGGTCCCCGCGGCGGGCCCCATCGTCCCCGTTCGGGGGCTCGTCCCCGCCGGCGCGGTCGTCGCCGCCCTCGTCGCCACCATCGCGACGAACTGGACGTGGGGGCTCGACTTCTTCCACGTCGTCGGCGGCGGGATGTGGACCGCGCTCGACCTCTTCATGGGGTTCGTCATCGGCCCG
This sequence comes from Acidobacteriota bacterium, assembly GCA_028876365.1. Classification (GTDB taxonomy): domain Bacteria; phylum Actinomycetota; class Thermoleophilia; order Gaiellales; family Gaiellaceae; genus Palsa-739. The sequence goes on from JAGWRZ010000170.1 coordinate 30,345, forward strand.
ATCATGCGCTCGCTGTCGGTGCCCGCGCGCATCGAGCTGACGAAGAAGCTCATGCCGAAGATGCTGCTGATCATGCCGACGCTCGTGACGATGACGCTCGCCGCGGGCTTCCAGCTCGCGCGGCACAACGGGATGCTGAACACCGCGTACGCCCTCCACGGCTGGGTCGTCGCCTCGATGATCGTCGTCGCGGTGATGGCCGCCGTCGCGCTCGCGCTGCTCCAGCCGGCCAACATCGCCGTCCTCTTCGAGCTGCGCAAGCCTCAGCCGAGGCCGGACGTCATCCAGGGGCTCATGCGCCGGTTCATCTACGCCGCGGCGATCACCGGCGCGATGCAGGTCGCGACGCTCGTGATCATGACGAGGCTCGCCTCGTGACGCGGCCGCGCGTGACCGAGCTCGGGATGGTCTCCATCGGCTTCGTCGCCGCGGGCGTCATCTACCTCGCCGCATATCTGCCGCGGCAGGCGCCGCTCGCGCCTGCGATCGTGTTCCTCTCTCTGGCCGCGGCGGTCTTCGCGGCGAACGCGTTCTCGCTCACACGACAGCCCGGCTTCGCCTGGTGGCGGTTCAGGCAGGTCGCAGGCTGGATGGTGCTCGTCTACCTCGTCGTCGCGGGCATGCTCGAGTTCACCTTCCTGTACGACCACACGCGCGGCCCGGTGCTGGCGATCATGACGCTCCTGCTCGCGATCTTCACCGTGAACGTCCCGCTGCTCAGCGGCTGGACGGTCGCGCACTTCGAGAACTGAGGGACGAGGGCATCTTCAGGCGCTGCTTCGTCGTCAGCACGCCGGCGAAGAGATCGCCCAGCTCGCGCACGCGCTCGAGCACGACGTCCATCGTGAAGGCGAGCGGGTCGAGAGTCTCGTCCATCTCGTCCCAGCGCAGCGGCGTCGACACGGGCGCACCGGGGCGCGGCCGCACCGAGTAGACCGACGCGATCGTCTTCCCGACGCCGTTCTGGTTCGCGTCGATGAGGACGCCGCGCCGCTTCGCCTTCGTCCACTCGGTCGTCGCGAGGCCCCGGTGCGTGCGCGCGATCGCGCCGGCGACGATCTCGGAGAACTCGCGCGTGTCGTCGTAGCCGTAGCGGCGCTCGACCGGGACGAGCACGTGGATGCCGTCCGCGCTCGAGGTCTTCGGGAACGAGACGAGCCCGAGCCCGTCGAGCGCCTGCTTGACCACGAGCGCGACCTCGACCGCCTCCTTGAAGCCGACGTCCGGAGACGGATCGAGATCGAAGAGCACGACGTCGGGGCGCTCGGCCCTGTCCGTCCGCGAGATCCAGGTGTTCATGTCGATGCACCCCATGTTCACCATCCAGAGAAGCGCGTCCTCGTCGTCGACGACCGGCGCGTCGAACTCGCCGGTGTGGAAGCGCGGGATCCACTGCGGCATGTGCGCGGGCGCTTTCTTCTGGAAGAACGCCTTGCCGAACGCGCCGTCCGGATAGCGTCGCATCGTGAACGGCCGGTCGCGCAGATGGGGGAGGATGAAGGGCGCGATCGCGCGGTAGTACTCGATCAGGTCGCCCTTCGTGATCCCCTCGTCCGGCCAGAACACCTTGTCGAGGTTCGAGAGCTTCACGCGGGAAGGCTTCTCGGCGCGCACCTCGGGCGCCGTCCTGTCGTCGCGCAGGCCGAGATACACGGGCGCGCGCAGATGGCCGTCGTGCGTCCACTCGGCGAACTTCACCTCGGCGACGAGCTTCGGCGCCACCCAGACGACGTCGGCCCCGCGTACCTTCGGCATCTTCGGGACGACGGCGAGCGGAGACGTCTCGACGCGGAGCGGCTCGAGCGCGGCCAGCAGCTCCTCGATCGCCTTCTCGGTGAAGCCCGTCCCCGCGTTCCCGACCCAGCGCAGCGTGCCGGCCTCGTTGACGGCGAGGACGAGCGAGCCGAAGCTGCGCGCGCGACGGCCCTCCCCTTTCGTGTACCCGACGACGACGAACTCCTGCTCCCCGTGCGTCTTGATCTTCAACCAGTCGCGCGTGCGCCTGCCCTCGGCGTAGCGCGAGGAGAGCCTCTTCGCCATCACGCCCTCGAGATGCTGCTCCTCCGCTGCGGCGAAGAGCGCGTCGCCGTCGTCGAACCCTGCCGAGATCCGGATGGTCGTGTCGCCGGCGCCGAACAGCGCGGCGAGGAGCTCGCGACGCTCGGAGAGCGGACGGTCGGTCACGCCCTGCCCATCGAGCTCGAGGATGTCGAAGACCGCGTACACGACCGGCGTCCCCGGCTTCCCCTGCTGCATGAGGGAGAAGTTCGGCCGTCCCCGCTCGTCGAGGGCGCACACCTCGCCGTCGACGACGCAGCTCGGGCTGCGGGCGGCATGCTCGAGCGCCCGCGCGACGCCGGCGAACCGCTCGGTCAGGTCGTTCCCGTTCCGGCTCAGGAGCTTCGCCGTCCCGTTGCGGACGTAGCCGAGTGCGCGATAGCCGTCCCACTTCACCTCGAACGTCCAGCCGTCGCCGTGCGGCAGCGCGTCGGTCAGCGTCGCGAGCATGGGCCGGTAGTCGTTGCGCGCAGCCGGCGCGGCTGCGTCGTCGCGCTTCCGGACGAGAAGCCAGTTCTGCTCCTTGCCGTCGAGGTGCGCCGGGATGAGCGTCCACGTCCCGTCGAGGCGCTCGCCGCGGAGCCGCACGGTGAGGCCCCCGTCCTTCTTCTCCTCCAGGAGGTCGTACGTGCCACGGTCCCAGATCTCGACGGTGCCCGCGCCGTACTGGCCCTTCGGGATCTCGCCCTCGAAGCTCCCGTAGTCGAGCGGGTGGTCCTCGACGTGCACGGCGAGCGCACGCACGCCCGGCTCGAGCGGGATGCCCTTCGGCACCGCCCACGATGCGAGGACGCCGTCTCGCTCGAGGCGGAAGTCGTAGTGGAGCCGGCGCGCGTCGTGCCGCTGGACGACGAAGGTGAGCCCGCTCGGCCGCGATTTCGTGTCGGCGAAGGGCTCGGAGGTCCTCCCGGGATCGCGCCTGCGCCGATACTCGTCCAGGCTCACGAGGCTCTTCTAGCAGCGGAGGTCATGTGCCCGAGGGTCGGTTTTATCGCCCGGAAGGCGTATCCCGACCCGTTTCGTCCCGCATCGAGAGACGGGGATAAGCCTGTGGACGCTGTGGAAAGGACCCGCGCGAACCTACCGAAACCTGCTCAGGCGAAGACGCCAAGTGAGCGAAACTTCGCCCGGCGACGCCGCCGGAGCTCGTCCCCGGGAACCTCGGAGAGATCGTCCAGGGCCTCCCGCAGAGCCTCGCCGAGGAGCCGCGCGGAGGCGCGAGGGTCGGTGTGGGCGCCGCCCGCGGGCTCCGGCACGATCCCGTCGATCACCCCGAGCTCGAGGCAGTGGGCTGCGTCCGGCTTGAACGCGGCCGCCGCCTTCTTCGCCTCGCCGGCGTCGCGCCAAAGGATGGCCGCGCAGCCCTCCGGCGAGATGACGGAGTAGATCGCGTTCTCCTGCATGAGGACGCGGTCGGCGAGGGCGATGGCGATCGCGCCGCCCGACCCGCCTTCGCCGATGACGCACGCGACCGTCGGCACGCCCAGGCGGGCCATCGCAGCCTGGGACATGGCGATCGCGCCGCCCTGCCCGTGCTGCTCGGCGGCGACGCCCGGGTACGCACCGGGGGTGTCGACGAGCGAGACGACCGGGAAACCGAACCGGTCGGCGAGCTCGAAGGCGCGGATCGCCTTGCGGTAGCCCTCCGGATAGGGCATGCCGAACTGCCGCCGCGTCCGCTCCTGGATGTCCCGGCCTTTCTGCTGGCCGACGAGAAGGACGGTCCGCCCGTCGAGCTTCCCGAGCCCGGTGACCATGGCGCCGTCGTCTCCACCGCCGCGGTCTCCGTGCAGCTCGAACCA
>JAGWRZ010000171.1 GCA_028876365.1 Acidobacteriota bacterium
CCGCCGCCGGCGGGTCCGGCGTGCCGGTCGTCGTCACGGCGGGGGCCGGGGCGGCGGGCTCGGCCGCGGCCGGCGGCGGCGGAGCCGGAGCAGGCCCCGGAGCGGGTTCGGGTGCGACCGGAGGCGGCAGCGCCGGCAGGAACGAGAGCGGGTCGAGATAGCCCTGCGCCTCCGCGGTCACGCGCACGCCGAGATAGAGGTACGGCACGTCGAGCTCCGGCGTCCCGCTCGGGCCGACCGTGCCGATGCCCTGCCCTTCACCGACGCTCGCGCCCTTCGCGACGTCGATCGACCCGAGATGCGTGAGCGTCACCGAGTAGCCGTCGGCGGTCGCGATCGTCACCGACTTCCCGCTCGTCGGCACCGTCCCCGCGAAGCTCACCGTTCCCGCGGCGGGGGCGACGACGCCGCTCCCGGGTGAGGAGCCGATGTCGATGCCGCGGTGCTGGCCCCCCGCGTAGGGATGGCTCGCGTCGAAGACGAAGCCGAGGAGGACGGGACCCTGGACGGGCCATGTCCACGCATACGCGCCCGGAGCCCAGAGCAGGAAGAGCAGGACGACGAGCACGAGCGCGCGGCGCATGGAGCCTCCTCTGTTGTCAGTGGTGTAAACGAGAAGGCCGCGCAAGCTAGCAACGCGGTCGGACGTTGTCAAAACTGATTACAGAGAGCCGCGGTAGAGACGGTTGCGGGCGATGCCGCTGACGCGCGCGACGAGCTCGGCCGCGCGCCGGCGCGGCACCCCCGCCTCCACCAGCTCGGCCACGGCTGCAAGGGCCACCCCTTCGTCCGCGGCCACCGCCGCAGCCGGCCCGATGACGAGCGTGATCTCCCCCTTCGGCGGCTCGGAGAAGCGCCCCGCGAGCTCGGCCGCCGTCCCGCGCGCCACCTCCTCGAAGCGCTTCGTCAGCTCGCGGCAGACCGCCACCTCCCGGGACGGATCCGCCTCCGCGAGCGACCGGAGCGTCGCCGGCAGTCGCTGCGGCGACTCGAACGCGACCGAGGCGAACGGGACGCCCGCGAGCTCGTCCCAGTCCTTCGCGCCGCGCGGAAGGAAGCCGAGGAACCGGTACCGCCCGCCGGCGAGGCCGGAGGCGACGAGCGCCGTCTCGACGGCCGAGGGGCCCGGCAGCACCGTCACCTCGACGCCCGCGTCGAGGGCGGCGCGCACGATGCGCGCGCCCGGATCGCTGATGCCGGGCATGCCCGCGTCGGAGACGAGGGCCATCGTCTCCCCCGCCACGAGGCGCGGCAGGAGCTCTGCCGTGCGCGCCGCCTCGTTGTGCTCGTGGTAGGAGAGCACCCGCGCCTCGATCCCGTGCCGGCCGAGGAGCGTGCGCGTGTGCCGCGTGTCCTCGCACAGGACGACGTCGGCGTCGCGCAGCGCCGCGAGCACGCGCAGCGTCACGTCCTCGAGGTTGCCGATCGGCGTCGCGCAGACGAGGAGGGGCACGGCCTATGCCGCGTCGAGCGCCTCGAACGCGACGAACGCGGCGCCGATCAGCCCCGCCGCGGTGCCGAGCTCTGCGCGCGCGACCTTCACCTCGTCGCGCATCGGCCGAAGCGCCTCGCGCAGCATGATCTCCTCGGCCGCGGGCATGACCCACTCCCACGCGGCGACGCCGAAGCCGCCGCCGATGACGATCAGCTGCGGCTCGAAGATGTTCGCGAACGAGCCCATGCCGGAGCCGAGATGGCGGCCGATGTCGGCGAGGATCGCGCGCGCGGTCGCGTCGCCCTCGTTCGCGAGCCGCACGAGGCGGTGCGCGTCGGCGGCCGGCCCGAACGCCTCCTTCGCGGCCGCGCTCGCGGCGACCCCGGTCACGTACGCCTCCAGATGCCCGCGACCCGTGCAGTGCCCCTGGCAGGGCCGCCCGTCGTGGACGATGACGACGTGCCCGAGCTCGACGCCGGCGCCCGTCGAGCCGCGGAAGGGCCTGCCGCCGATGATGACCCCGCCGCCGACGCCCGTCCCGAGCGTCAGCATCACGACGTCGTCGCGGCCGCGGGCGGCGCCCGCCTTCCATTCCCCGATCGCCGCCGCGTTCGCGTCGTTGTCGAGGCCGACGGGGACCTGGAAGCGCGCGTGCATGCGCCCGCGGAAGTCCGTGTCCGCGATCGGGGTGTTCACCGCCTCGTAGATCCGGCCTGTTCGCTGGTCGACCGGGCCCGGGACGCCGAACCCGAGCGCCGCCACCTCGCCGGTCAGGAGCTCCTCGACCGCGGCGTCGAGCTCGGCGAAGAGCTCCTCCTGCGTGGACGGGGTCGCGCGCTCGTGCCGGCGCAGCACCTCGCCCTCCCGCGTGACGACCCCGGCGAGGATCTTCGTGCCGCCCAGGTCGACTCCGATCGCGTGCGTGCCGGACACGGTGAGCGGGTACCGTAACCCGCCGGATGGCCGCCTCCGGAGAGAAGCCGTACCGCGTCTACAAAGGCGGCCGGCAGAAGGGGAAGGTGCCGCTGCCGGGACGGGACGACAGGGACCGCCGGCCGCCCGCCGACGATCCCCGCCGCCGGCGCCGCAGGCCGTGGACGTGGAGGCGCTGGACGGCCCTCTCGCTCCTCGTCCTCCTCGTGCTGATCGTCGTCTGGGGCGTCGCCGGCTACCTCAGCGTCGCGAGCGGCGTCTCCGCCGCGAACAAGCGTCTGCCGCCGGGGACGACGGCCGCGCTCACGAATCAGAACGGCCTCATCCTCGACTCGCCCACGAACATCCTCCTGCTCGGGACCGATCACGCGACGAACGGCCAGGCGGGTCGCATCTCCGACGAGCACTCCGACTCGATGATGCTCCTGCGCACCGATCCCAGCCGCCATCGCATCACGTATCTCTCGATCCCGCGCGACCTCGCCGTCACGATCGGCGGCGTCAACCAGAAGATCAACGCGGCGATGCAGATCGGCGGCCCGAAGCTCGCGATCCAGACGGTGGACGCGCTTCTCGGCTCGCAGCTGCGCGTGAACCATGTCGTGCTCGTCGACTTCGAGCAGTTCCAGACGCTCATCGACGCCGTCGGCGGCATCACCGTGAACGTCCCGGAGAGGATCCTGTCGAACCGGTTCGACTGCCCCTACTCCTCGGCGGCGCGCTGCGCTCGGTGGCCCGGCTGGCGCTTCGGGAAGGGGCCGCAGCACATGGACGGGCACACGGCGCTCATCTACTCGCGCATCCGCGAGAACCAGCTCGACCCGTCGTGGACGGACTTCAAGCGCCAGCAGAACCAGCAGGCGGTGATGCAGGCGACGCTCGCGAAGCTGTCGAGCCCGACGCGGTTCCTGTCCTTGCCGTTCGACGGCTCGAACCTGCTCGCGCCGATCTCGACCGACCTCTCGACGTGGGACTTCCTGCAGCTCGCCTGGGTGAAGTTCCGCGCCGGCGAGGTCGTCCACTGCCGCCTCGGCGGGTCACCGTACAACGGCGCCATCGAGGGGGGGCCGGAGAACATCCAGGTGATCCAGGAGGTGCTCGGCAACTCGGCGCCGCAGCCGCCCGCACCGGGCACGAGCCTGTACGGCCCCGGGTGCGTCGTCGGCAATCAGCCGTTCAGGTAGACGACGAGTCGGAGGAGGCGGCCTTCTTCTCCGCCGGCTTCGACTCCGTCTTCGACTCGGAGCTCTTCGTCTCCGAGGACCCGCCGCCGTCGCCGTCCTTGCCCGCCTTTCCCTTGCCGTAGTCGGTCGAGTAGAAGCCCGATCCCTTGTAGTGGATCGCGACGGGATAGAGGACGAGCTCGACCGGCGCGGCGCCGCAGACGTCGCACGTCTCGGGCGCCGGCGCCGTCATCGACTGGAACCGCTCGAAGACGTCACCGTTGGGGCAGCGGTATTCGTAGATCGGCACGGAGGGCTAAAGGTACTTTCAGGCGTCGTGCTCGCGCTCCTGCTCGAGCATCTCCTGGTAGCAGGGGGCGCCTTCGAAGGCGGCGAGGCCGACGGGATGGAGCTGGCGGTCGCGGCGCCGGCGCTCGAGGTCGCGGCGCCTGCGCGCGGTCGCGACCGCCGCCCCGGCGCCGACGACGGAGCCGATGAGAAACGAGCGCAGTCGGGCGGTCCTGTCCTCGCCTTCCATGGGACGATTGTAGGAGTGCTGGTCGCGGCCCTCGGAGACGTGATGCTCGACGTGATCGTGCGGCTGGAGGAGCCGCTCGCCCCGGGCGGGGACGTGCGCGCGGCGACGCGGGCCGGCGCCGGGGGGCAGGCGGCGAACGTCGCCGCCTGGGCGGTCGCGCTCGGCGCCCGGGGACGCTGCGTCGCGAAGCGCGGCGCGGACGCGACGGGCGAGCTCGTCGTCCGCGAGCTGGCGGAGCGCGGCGTCGAGGTCGCCGGCCCGGTCGCCCGGGGCGCGACCGGCGTCGTCGTGTCGGTCGTGGGCGGCGACGGCGACCGGGCGCTCGCCTCCGACCGCGGCGTCGCGCCGTCGTTCGCGCCGGAGGAGCTCGACCCCGCGTGGCTCGAGGGCTGCGACGTCCTCCATCTCTCCGGCTACGCGCTCCTGCGCGAGCCGATCTCCGACACGGCGCTCGCAGCCGCGCGGCTCGCCCGCGGGCGCGGCGCGCGCGTCTCGGTCGACGTCGCCGCGTGGACGGAGATCCGGACGTTCGGGCCGGTCCGCTTCCGCGAGCTCCTCGACACGATCGGCCCCGACGTCCTCTTCGCAACCGAGGCGGAGTGGGAGATGCTCGGCGGCGCCTACCTCAGCGCGCCGACGGGAGTGATCAAGCGCGGCCCGCGCGGCGCGACCGTCGTCACCGAGGACGCGCGTCTCGACCTCGCGCCGGTGGAGGCGAACGTCGTCGACACGACCGGAGCCGGGGATGCGTTCGCGGCCGGCTTCCTCCTCGGCGGCTCGCTCGAGGAGGCGGCGCGGCGGGGCCTCGACGCGGCGGCCCGCTGCGTCGCGACGGTAGGTTCGCTGCCGTGAGAGTCGAGCCGATGACCGGGCCGTTCGCCGCGGAGATCGCGGAGTGGCGGTACGAGTTCCCGTACGAGTGGTACGACACGGCGTCCGATCCGCGACGCGTCGAGCTCTTCTCGAGCTCGGTGCGCCGCGAAGGGCTGCGCGCCGTCATCGGCGACGGCGGAGACCTCGTCGGCTTCTTCAACTTCGTCCGCGAGGGCGACGAGGTGCGCATCGGGCTCGGCATGCGCCCCGACCTCACCGGCCGCGGGCTCGCGCAGCCGTTCATCCAGGCGGGGCTCGAGTACGCGCGCGCGCAGTGGGAGCCGCTCCGCTTCCGCCTCTGGGTCGCGCGCTGGAACGAGCGCGCGCTGCGCGCGTACCGGCGCGCGGGCTTCGTCGAGGTCGAGCACGACGAGCTCAGCCGCTTCGTCGAGATGGAGCGGCCCGCGTGATCCGCATCGCGGACGAGGTGCGCGAGTCGACCGCCGTCGTCGCGCTCGAGACGACGCTCGTCGCGCACGGGTTCCCTCCCGGCGAGGGTGTCGAGGTGGGGATGGAGTCGGAGCGGCAGGTGCGCGCCGCCGGCGCCGTGCCGGCGACGATCGGCGTGCTCGACGGAGAGATCGTCGTCGGGCTCACAGAAGCAGAGCTCGCGCGCTTCGACGCGTCCGCGCGCAAGGTCGGGCCGCGCGACCTCGCGGCCGCCGTCGAGCAGCGTGCGGCCGGCGCGACGACGGTCGGCGGCACGCTCGCGGTCGCGCGTGCGGCCGGGATCTCGGTCATGGCGACGGGCGGCCTCGGCGGCGTCCATCGCGGCTTCCCCGATCCGCCCGACGTCTCGGCCGACCTCGGCCAGCTCGCGCGCACGCCCGCGCTCGTCGTCTCCGCGGGCGTGAAGTCCCTCCTCGACGTGGCGGCGACCGCGGAGCTGCTCGAGACGCTCGGCGTGCCCGTGCTCGGCTTCCGGACGGACACGCTGCCGCTGTTCTACGCGGCGGCGGGAGGGCCGCCGGTGTCGGCGCGCGTCGAGTCGGCCGAGGAGGCCGCGCGCATCGCGCGCGCGCACTGGCGGCTGGGCGGCGGCGGGCTTCTCCTCGGGCGGCCCCCGGACGAGCCTCTCGACGACGTCGAGCCGCTCATCGAGCAGGCGCTCGTCGAGGCGCAGGCGCAGAGCGTCAGCGGCCAGGCGGTGACGCCGTTCGTCCTCTCCTACCTCCATCGCGAGAGCGGCGGCGCCACGCAGCGCGCGAACAGGGACCTCGTCGCGCAGAACGCGCGGCTCGCGGGCGCGATCGCGTCTACACGTCTTTCCGCGCGAAGCTGACGAGCGCGAGCGCGCCGACGATCAGGACGTAGGCCACCGCCCACACGCGGATCCCCCAGCCGTGCACGTACGCGCCGCCGAAGGGGCCGAGCTGGAGGAGGAAGCCGGTGAGGCCGGACGCGTGCTCGGTGATCATGCGCAGGCCGTCCTGGTAGAGCGCCTCGAACGGGAGCGCCCACGACGCGATCGTGGACGCGTGCTTGATCGTGTGCGAGTTCAACGCGTGCCCGATCGAGCCGAGCAGGCCCGCGACGAGCCCGGCCCCGAAGAGCATGAAGACGGCGATGCCGTTCGCGGTCGACGAGAGCACGACCGACCCGAGCAGCGAGAGCGCGATGACGACGAGGACGCCGCCGGCGAGCTCGAGGCCCGGCCACACGACCTGGTCGGGATACCAGTGACCCGTCAGCCCGGTGATGAGGACGCCGGCGAAGTAGACGACGAGGACGTACGCGACGCAGACGCCGGCGGCGCCGAGGAAGCGCGCGACGAGCAGCGTCGAGCGTCCGATCGGCCGCGCCACGAGCGGCTGCAGGAGCCCGCGCTCCGCGTCGCCGGAGACGACGCCGAGCGTGAGGAAGACGGCGAGCACGACGCCGAGGAAGAGCGTCGCGAACATCGACAGGCCGACGAGGAACGCTCCCGCGAACGTGCGCGTGTCGACGTGCACGTCCGCCGGCGGCGAGATCGTCGACAGGTCGCGGAACACGTAGTGGTTCGCGAGCCAGAAGAGAAAGAGGAACGCGACCGTGAGCACGATCACGACGGCGAACATCTTCCGCCGTACCGCCTCGCGGAAGCCGTACTCGACGATCGTCCACACGGCGATCACGCGCGCCTCACGACGTCTCGCCTCCGACCGCCTCGAGATAGACGTCCTCGAGCGTCGAGGTGAGGACGCGGACGCCGTACACCCTCCGCCCGGCGGCGACCGCCTCCGCGACGAGCCGCGGCGCATCCTCGCGCGTCGCGCCGTCGGTCCGCGTCGTCCCCGCGTCCGTCTCGAGCTCGACGCCGCGCGGGCGCGAGAGCTCGAGCGGCGTCCCGGCCGCGACGACCTCGCCGCCGAGGAGGATGACCACCCGGTCGCAGACGAGCTCGACCTCCGAGAGCAGATGCGAGTTGAGGAGGACGGAGACGCCACGCCCCCGCAACTCCTCGAGCAGCAGGCGCACGGTGCGGCGGCCCACCGGGTCGAGGGCGGACGTGGGCTCATCGAGCATGAGCACGCGCGGGTCGCCGACGAGCGCCTGCGCCAGGCCCAGGCGCTGCTGCATCCCCTTCGACATCCCGTCGACGCGGCGGCCGGCGGCATCCGAGAGCGCGACGAGCTCGAGGAGCCGCGCGCGCTCCGCCGCGCCGCCGCGCGAGCCGGCGAGCCGCTGGTGCAGCTCGAGCACCTCGTCGGCCGAGGTCCAGCCGGGGAAGCGGAAGAGCTCGGCGAGGTAGCCGAGCCGCGAGCGCGCCGCGCGCGACCCCGCACGCGCGCCTGCGATCTCCGCCGAGCCCGACGTCGGCCGCACGAGCCCGACCGCGATCTTCACGAGCGTCGACTTGCCCGCGCCGTTCGGCCCGAGGAGCCCGACGAGCTCGCCCTCCCCCACGTCGAGGTCGACGCCCCTCAACGCCTGGACCGAGCCGTACCGCTTCGCGAGGTTCCGGACCGCCAGGGCGTTCGGCACACTCCCACTATGCCGCGTGGATACATGGAGGGGCCGGCCTCGGACGAAGCGGAGCGCCGCGCCGACGAGGTCGCGCGCGGAAAGCGCGAGCGGCCGGCCGCGAAGCTCTATCCCGCCGTGTACGGCTCGACCGAGGACGACCCCGAGTCGCACTTCATCGGCTGGCTCGACGACGTCGACCCGGACGCGCTCTTCTCATCGGGCGCGGCCTGGGGCGTGACCGTGCGCCGCGTCGCCGTCGAGGGCTAGCCCGCCGTCAGGACAGCGTCTGCACGAACTCGTCGATCGTCAGCGCGGGCAGGGTCTGCACGCGCGTCGACCCGCGGGAGCCGAGCGCGACGGAGACGCGCGCGACCGTGGCCGTGTCAGGCGCCTCGATGACGTTGACGAAGTCGAACTCGCCGAGCGTCGCCCACTGGTGCAGCACCTTGGCGCCGAGCTCCTCGACGTCGCGGTTGACCTCGCGCAACCGGTCCGGGTTCGACTTCAGCGTCTGCACGCCCTGCTGCGACAGCCTCGAGAGCAAGATGTAGATCGGCATGGCGTGAACCTACTTCACGCGCGCGGCCTGATCCAGGTACAGAAGCGCCCCGCCGACGAGGAGGAGGGGCGACAGGACGAGATCGGCGAGGACGAAGGCGACCGCCTGCGTCTGATTGCCCTGCGTGTGGAGAAGGACGAGCAGGAAGGCGCGGCTGATGCCGTAGACGAGCGAGAGCGCGGCGATGCCGCCGATCGCGTGGACGAGGTCGGCGCGGCCGAGCGCCCGGCCGCGCCGAAGGGCGGCGCGCACGCCGAGCCCCTCGGCGACGGCGGCCGGCACGGCGAGGCCGAATGCGCCGAACCAGGCGACACCCGGCAGGACGTACAGCCGGACGAGGACCGGGAAGGGCAGGAAGATGACGACGGCGGCGACAAACGCCGCCCAGGTCGGCCGGCCCCCCGTCACGAGCTGCGAGCCGCGGACGTACGCCGCGCAGAAGAGCGGGGTCGCAGCCGCGAGGACGAGCGTCTGCACGAGCGCGCTCCGGCCAATGCCGACCGCGTCGACGACGACGAACGGCAGGCCGAGCGGCACGACGGCCCAGAAGCGGCCGCCGTAGAACCTGATCGACTCCGCGATCAGCTGGCCGACCGTGCGCTCGGCCGGCGGGAGCGCAGCAGGGCGCGCCTCTGGCATGCGCGGCAGGGTATCGTCGGTCTCGATGGGCTACGACGTCCTGCAGCGGGCCGCTCTCGCATGGGAGGAGCGGCCGGGTCACGAGGGCCAGGCGCCGCGCCACACGGCGTCGGTCACCGACGCCTGCTCGATGACGGAGTCGCGCGCGCGCATGTGGCGCTACCCGGCGCACGTCCGCGGGCGCAGGCATCTCGACCCGGATCAGGAAGAGGTGTTCGTTCCCGTCGTCGGGACGCTGACGATGCTCCTGGGCGAGCCGCCGGAGCGGGTCGACGTCGAGCCGGGCGGCGTCGTCGTCGTCCACATCGGGACGCCGATGCAGGCGCGCAACGAGACGGACGAGGAGATCACGTTCTTCGCCTACGGCGCGCCGCCGCAGTCGGGCAACGCGCAGTTCCTAGACGACGTCGAGTCGGTCTAGAGCGGCGCCGAGCCGCTCGAACGCCTCCTCGAAGCGCCACTTCGCCCGGTCGGGCTCGGCGATCGCGTTGGAGATCACGCGGAGCTCGACAGCGGGGACGCCGGCGCGCGCGCATGCGCGCAGGACGCCGAAGCCCTCCATCCCCTCGACCTCGCACGCGCTCGTCCCGCCGACGCGCGCGCTCGTGCCGATGGGGAGCACGCGCGCCTCCGGGAGCGCCGCGCGCACGCGGTCGAGCAGCGAGGCGTCCGGCTCGACGCGCGACGCGACGAGCGGGCCGGCTGCGTCCTCGTAGACGCTCGCCGAACCGAGGACGACCGACAGGGGCTCGATCGCTCGAGCCCCTGCGATCCCGATGTGGAGCACGGCGTCCGGCGCGCGCTCCGCGAGCGCGCGTGCCGTGCCGAGTGCCGCCTCCACCGGCCCGACCCCGCAGCAGAACGTCTCGAAGCGACGAACGTGCGCGAGCTCGCGCTCGGTGGCGGCGACGATCAGCACATGCCGGAGCCTAGCCCGCCGCCAGCTGGCCGCGGATCTCGCCGTTCGGGTTCTTCGCCGTGTGGACGTTCACGTACAGCAGGTGCTTCTTGAACGCCGTCATGAGCGCCTTCGAGATGGTCGCGGTCCCCGACTGGCCGCTCTTGCACGGGCCGCACAGCGGGACGACGACCTTTCCGGACTTCCCCTTCGCGGCCATGTGGATGTGCGCGGCGGTCGCCGGGCCGGTGAGCTTGGCGAACGTCAGCTTCCACGTCAGCTTCGAGCCCTTCAGCGTGCCCTTGAACTGCCCATGGGCGGCCGTGTCCTTCACGGCCTGCTTCGGGACCTCCTGACCGGACGAGAGCGCCGCGGTCCAGACGGTGGAGTGCGCCGCGGCGAGCGCGGCGGTGGCCGACACTGCTGCCGCGACGAGGGCGATGACTGCAACGAGCTTCTTCACGGATCCTCCTCGACCTGCACGTCATTGACATCTCCAGGTTCGCGGAAGCTCTGTGAACGGATTGCTAAGCGATCGTTACAGCTCGTTCATCGGCCCGCGCGAATCCGAGATCGCCGTCGTGCGCATCGACCCGGATCGTGTCGCCGTCGCCGAAATCGCCCTCGAGGAGACGCAGCGCGAGGGGGTTCTCGACGAGCCGCTGGATCGCACGCTTCAGCGGGCGGGCGCCGTACGCCGGGTCCCAGCCCGCGTCGGCGAGCGCCTCCTTCGCGGCGTCGGTCAGCTCGAGCCCGATGCCGCGCTCCGCCAACCGCTCGCGCACGCGCTCGAGCTGGTGGTCGACGATCTCGGCGATCTGCCCGCGCGTGAGCGCGTCGAAGAGGACGATCTCGTCGATCCGGTTGAGAAACTCGGGCCGGAACCGCTCGCGCATCTCGTCGGCGCTGCGGATGTTCGAGGTCATGATGAGCACGGCGTTGCGGAAGTCGACCGTGCGGCCCTGGCCGTCGGTCAGGCGCCCGTCGTCGAGCACCTGCAGGAGCACGTCGAACACCTCCGGGTGCGCCTTCTCGATCTCGTCGAGGAGGACGACCGAGTAGGGACGCCTGCGCACGGCCTCGGTCAGCTGGCCGCCCTCGTCGTAGCCGACGTAGCCCGGCGGGGCGCCGATCAGCCGGGCCACCGTGTGCCGCTCCTGGTACTCGGTCATGTCGAGCCGGACCATCGCGTGGTCGTCGTCGAACATGAACTCCGCGCGCGCGCGGGCGAGCTCGGTCGTGCCGACGCCGGTCGGGCCGAGGAAGACGAACGAGCCGATCGGCCTGTTCGGGTCCTGGAGCCCCGTGCGGGCGCGCCGCAGCGCGTTCGCGACGGCGGCG
>JAGWRZ010000172.1 GCA_028876365.1 Acidobacteriota bacterium
CGCCCCGGCCGCCGAGGTCGTTCGCCTCGCCGCGAGCGCGGTCGGCGCGCCGGTCGGCTTGCTGTGGCAGCGCAGCGAGGGCGAGCTCGTCCTCGCAGGCTCGTTCGGCTTCGACCCGGAGGAGGGGCTGGACGAGATCCGCGCGCTCGTCGAGGCGGACGGGATCGTCGACTCCGATCGGCTTCCCGGCGGCTGCGGGGTCTCGACGGCGCTCGCGCTCGGTGAGCCGCCGGTCGGCTTCCTCCAGTTGCTCTTCGCGAAGGGAGCCGAGCCGGGCGCGGCCGAGCTCGGGCGCCTGACGACCTTCGGCGTGCGGGCCGCGCACGTCCTGCGCTCGGGTGCCCGCGCCCGGGAGCTCGAGCTCGAGCTCGAGCGCGCGCGGGCGCTTCTCACCGTCGTCGGGCAGGCCACGTCCGAGCTCTCCCTCGCGCACACGCTCGACACCGCGGTGGCCCGGATCGCGGAGCTGCTCGACATCGAGCGCGTCGCCGTGTACCTGCGCGGCGCCGGCGAGCGGCTCACCTCCGCAGCCGGTCACGCGCTCAGCGGCCCTCACATACGCGTCGCCGAGCGTCTCCTCGAGATCGGCATCGGGCCGGCGCGCCGCATCCGGCCGCTCGTCGAGGTGGCGGACGCCGCGTCGGATCCCCGCGTCCGCGACGTGCGCGACGCCGCGCGCGAGGCGGGCATCGACGCGGCGCTCGCGGTGCCGCTGCTCGTCCGCGACGACGTCATCGGGCTGCTCGCCGCCTATCCGGAGGCTGGACGGCAGACGGCGGAGAGCGAGGCCGCGCTGCTCGCCGCGCTCGCCTCGCAGCTCGCCGTCGCCGTGCAGAACGCCCAGCTGCACGAGCAGACGGCGGAGCTCTCCGGGCAGCGGGAGGCCGCACTCGCGTCCGAACGCGAGGCGGCGCGCCGCCTCGGCGCCCTGTACGAGATCTCGCGCTCGTTCGCGCAGAGCCTCTCGCTCGAGGCGACCCTCGACGCGCTCGTCCGCACCGTGGTCGACGTGCTCGACGTCGACGCCGCGATCATCCGCATGCCGGACGCGCGCCGCGACATGCTCGAGCCGCGGGCGCTCCACGTGAAGGACGCGGGCCTCGCCGACGCGGTCCGCGCGGTGCTGTGGCGCCCGCAGCCGTTCGGCGCGACGCTCGTACAGCGACTCTTCCGCGAGGCGGCGCCCTATCGCCTCCGCCGCCGGACCGCGAACGAGCTCCTCGGCCCCTTCCTCGAAAAGGGCTGGACGGGCGCGATGGTCCCGGTCGCGACGCCGGCTGAGGTGATCGCCTCGCTCGGGATCTTCTCCTTCCGGCCCGGCAGCCCGATCAGCGGCGAGACGGTGGACGCGGCGGTGGCGATCGCAGGGCAGGCCGCCCTCGCGATCGACAACGCGCGCCTGTACCAGCAGCAGAAGGAGTTCGCGGACACGATGCAGCGCTCGCTGCTCCCGCGCACCCGCCCCGCCGCCTCCGGTCTCCAGGTCGGCGAGGTGTACGAGTCGTCGGCCCGCGTCGACGTCGGGGGCGACATCTACGACTTCGTCACGCTCGAGGACGGTCGCCTCGCGGTCGTGCTCGGAGACGTCACCGGCCACGGCGTCGAGGCGACCGCGGACATGGCGATGGCGAAGTTCGTCTTCCGCTCGCTCGCGCGCGAGCACCCCGAGCCGGCCGACTTCCTCGCCGCCGCGAACGACGTCATCGTCGACGAGATCGCACCCGGAAAGTTCATCACGATGGCGTACCTCGCAATCGACGGCGTGCGCGGGGAGGTGGCGTGCGCGAGCGGAGGTCATCCGCCGCCGCGCGTCCTCCTGCCCGACGGGGAGGTCCGCGGGCTCGAGCACGGCGGGCTCGCGCTCGGCATCGAGCCGGGGCAGCGCTACGCGGAGCAGCGGGAGGAGCTGCCGCCGGGAGCCACCATCGTCGTCTACACCGACGGGGTGATCGAGGCGCGCCGCCGACGCGAGCTGTACGGGATCGAACGCCTCGACGCCCTCCTGAGCCGGCACCGGGAGCTTGCGCCGCAGGCCCTCGCGGACGCGATCGCGGCCGATGCGCGCGCGTTTGCCGACGGCGAGCTCGCGGACGACCTCGCGGTCGTCGTCATTCGCCGGAGCTGACGGGCCGGCGGTACCCTTTTCGGGTCAGTGAAAGGCGCGGTTCTCCTCCTCTCGGTCGCCGTCGGGACGCCGGTGTCCGTCGTCTCGTCGTGACGGTGCGGCTGAGGCGCACGGGCCAGGTGGTCGCGCTCGGCGCGATCGCGACGCTCCTCGGATTGCTCGTCTGGCGGCTCACGCACCAGACGCACCCGCCGAAGATCGGCGGCCCGGCTCCGAACTTCTCCGCGCGCCGTGTGGACACGAGCGGCTCGCTCGACCTCGCGTCGCTGCGCGGCAAGCCCGTCGTCCTCAACTTCTGGGCGTCGTGGTGCGTCCCGTGCAAGGGCGAGGCGAAGCTCCTCGAGCAGGCGTGGAACACGTATCGCTCGAAGGGCGTCGTCTTCGTCGGCGTCGACTACACCGACGTCACGAGCGACGCGCGCACGTTCATGGAGCATCACGGCGTGACATACCCGATCGTCCAGGACGGCTCGGGCGCGATCGGGGACAGGTACGGGCTGACCGGCTTGCCGGAGACGTTCTTCATCGATCGCCGCGGACGGCTCGTCGGCTCGCACATCATCGGGACGATCCAGAACCAGGTCGCCGCGTTCGACCGCGGCATCCAGGCGGCGCTCACCCGGTGATCCTCCGGTTCCTCGCCGTGGCGTCGGCCGCGCTCGCGCTCGCCGGCCCCGCCTCCGCGTGCGCGCATCCGAAGACGTCGCTCTCGTACCTCGAGGGCCAGATCATGTGCCCGACGTGCCATACGACGCTCGACATGTCGGAGGCGCCGGCCGCGCAGGAGATCAAGGCGCAGATCTCGCGACGGATCGCCCAGTGCTGGACGGCGGCCAGGATCGAGGACGAGCTCGTCGCGAACTTCGGCCAGGGGATCCTCGCCGCGCCGCCGCACAAGGGCTTCGACCTGCTCGCGTGGTGGCTCCCGCTCGGCGGGGTCCTCGGCGGCGCGGCGCTGCTCGCGCTCGGAGTCTGGCGCTGGAGCAGGACGCGGGGCCCGGACGACGAGGTCGGGGAGCTCGATCCCGAGACGAACCGCCGGATCGACGAGCTCCTTGCCGGGATGGACTGATGGCGGTCCGTCTCCTCGTCGCCTTCGCCGCGGGATTCGCGTCGGTCGTCACGCCGTGCGTTCTCCCTCTCGTTCCCGGCTATCTCTCTGCCGTGTCGGGCGTCGAGCCGGACGCGCTCGGCCGTGCGGGGACGGCGCGTCGCGTCGTCGTCGCGAGCCTCCCCTTCATCCTCGGATTCACGGTCGTCTTCGTCGCGATCGGCGCCGGCGCGGCCGCGATCTCGAACGTCGTGTCGCCGTCCGCCCAGGCAGAGATCGCAGGGTTCGTCCTCGTCGTCCTCGGGCTCGCGTTCGTCGGGCTGCTGCCGGTGCCCGAGCGGGTCGTCGCGCCCGGCCTCCTGACGGGCGCGCGCAGGCGCGGCTCGCGGGCGCTCCTCGGCGGCGCGTTCGCCGTTTGCGCCGCGCCGTGCATCGGCACGGTGCTCGCGGCCGTCCTCGTGCTCGCGAGCGACACGGGAACGGCGCTCCGGGGCGCCGCGCTCCTCGCCGCGTACGCGTTCGGCCTCGGCGCGGCGTTTCTCGCCGCGGGACTGGCCTTCGGGCGTGCGATGACCGCGTTCCGCTGGATGCGGAACCGGTATGTGCTCATCCAGGTGGCGAGCGGCATCACGCTCGTCGCGCTCGGCTTACTCCTCTTCTTCCATCGCGACTGGTGGCTGCACGTCGCCGTCAACCGCGCGCTCGATGCCGTCGGGCTGACATCCCCGTAGCGCGAGCGTCTCGCGCAGCCCGGCGAGCTGGGCGCGGAGGACGGCGACCTCGACGCCTCGGTGGACGGGCTCGTACGGCGCGAGCCGGCGAAGCGCCTTCTCGAGCTGGCGCTCCGTCCCGACGCGATTCCCCCGCGCGTCCTGGTACCACGCGACCGCGACGTGGACGAGGCCCTGGTAGAAGTCGCGCTCCTCGGGCGCGGCGGCGCGCCAGGCGAGCTCGAGCTCCTCGTGCGCCTCGAACCACCGGCCCGCCCTGAGATGCTCGAGGCCCGTCTTGAACGGGTCAGCCATTCCCCTCTAACCTTGTCGGCATGGCGACGATCCTGCTCTGTGGGGTCGACCTGTTCTTCCGCGGAAAGCTCGAGGCGCTCCTGCGCGGGCACCATCTCATCACGGTCGACCATACGGACGATCCCGAGCTCGTGATCTGCGACATCTCGCGCGTCGACCCGGTCGAGGTGGCCGATACGTATCCCGACGTCCCCATCGTCGGCTACACGAACCACACCGACACTGCCGGCCTGCGCGCCGCCCACGCCGCCGGGCTCGACCGGGTGCTCGCCAAGTCGGCGCTCGTCGAACGGGCACCGGAGGTGGTCGCGGAGCTCGTCGGTTCGCCCTGATGTCCGGTTACCGGCTCCACTAAAGTGGCTCCGTGACCTACATCATCGCTGAGCCCTGCATCGACATCAAAGACCGTTCCTGTGTGGACGTCTGCCCCGTGGATTGCATCCACGAGGCGGACAGGATCCTCGTCATCGACCCCGAGGAGTGCATCGACTGCGGCGCCTGCGAGCCGGAATGCCCGGTCGAGGCGATCTTCCCGGAGGACGCGCTCCCGGACAAGTGGAACGCGTTCGTCGAGATCAACTACGCATATCCGAAGGGCATGGACGCCGTGAACTCTCTGACGCAGCGGTATGCGGACGAGAACGACGTCCACAACGAGCCCATCGAGTAACCACGACCTGCTGCGGCACGTTTCTCCCGTAAAAGGAGGGATGCCGAATGCCTCAGCAGGCATGGTCCGACAAGCGGGAACGGCAGTACGAGCACATCAAGGAGAGCGAGCGCAAGCAGGGCCGCTCGTTGAAACGGGCGAAGGAGATCGCCGCCCGAACCGTCAACAAGCAGCGTGCGGAGAAGGGTGAGACGAAGAAGTCATCGTGACGTGACGCACTCCGAGGTCGGGTAGGCTCAGGACGTGAATCCGACGAAGTTGGATCACGTCGCCCTGTGGGTGGCGGACCGGGATGGGATCGCCGACTTCGCGACGGCGAGGCTCGGCATGCATGTCATCGAGCGCACGGATGCGTTCACGCTCGTGGGGGCCGACGCGCGACGCGGAAAGCTGACGCTCTTTGCCGCGGAGGGCCCGCGCGAGCCGGGCGCGCTGAAGCACATCGGCTGGCGTGTGCCTTCGGCGGCCGGCGAGCTCGAGCTCCCGGACGGCGTGCGCGTCGTCCTCGTCGAGGGCGGCGACCACGACCTCGATCACGTGGCGCTCGTCTCCGGCGACCCGGAGGCGGCCGCGGCCGAGTACGCGTCCTACGGGTTCGAGGCGGCGGCGCCGGGGCCGTCGGGGTGCCCGCGCGTCGCGGTCGGAGGCGCGTGGATCGAGTTCCACCCGGGTGATCCGGGCGCGGCCGAGAAGCCGCTGCTGAATCACATCGCCGTTCTCGTCGACTCCGCGGACGAGCACATCGCCGCCGCGAACGACCTCGGCATCGAGATCGACGACGTCAAGGATGCGCCGAACACCTACGCCGTGTTCCTCCGCGGCCCGGAGGGCGTGCGGATCGAGTACGTCGAGCACAAGCCGACGTTCTCCTTGATGTAGTGCTCATCGCGGGAGCCGGGATGGCGGGGCTCGTCGCGGCCGTGCGTGCGCGGGAGCTCGGGCTCGAACCGATCGTGATCGAGAAGGGGACGCGGGTGGGCGGATCGATGTTGCTCTCGAGCGGCGTCGTCTGGCGTCACCGGGAATGGGCGGCCTTCCGGAAGGAATGCCCGGGTGGAGACGAGCAGCTCCAGCGGCTCGTCTGGGAACGGCTCGACGACGCGCTCGCATGGCTCGTCTCCCTCGGCGCGGAGCCGGTGGCGCAGGACACCGGGAATCCGCGGACGACGGGAAAGCGGTTCGATCCGCGCGCGCTGACCGAGCTGCTCGCGGCGCGCGTCGATGTGCGGCTCGGGGCGAGGCTCGATGCGGCCGCGGAGCCGCCGGTGGTGCTCGCGACGGGCGGGTTCGGACGGCGGCTCGCCGAGGAACGCGGACTGATGCTGCGGGCGAACGCGTGGAGCAGCGGCGACGGGCTCGACTGGGCGCTCGCACGCGGCGCGTCGCTGTCCGCGGGAATGGGCGAGTTCTTCGGGCGCGCGATGCCCGCTCGGCCTGCGCGCGTGCGCGAGGAGGACTTCGTCCGTCTCGCGCAGCTGTACGGGCACGACGCGCGCGTCCTGACGGAGGACGGGCGCGACGTCACGCCGCGCCGGGTCGCGTGGCACGAGAACGATCTCGCGCAGCTGATCGGGCCGAGCGCGTGGTATGTCGTCGAGCGGACGAACGAACGCATCGAGGCGGCGCGCGTCGCGGGTGGGAGAGTCGTCGCGCGCGACGACGGGCGTCTCGCGGTGCACGTGACGGCCGGCGTGACGCACACGATCGGCGGTCTGCGCGTCGACGAGCGCGCGCGCGTCGTCGGATTGGACGGCGTCTGGGCGGCGGGCGTCGACGCGGGCGGCATCGCGACGGGCGGCTACGCGAGCGGCCTCGCGCAGGCCCTCGTCCTCGGCCTCGCGGCCGCCGAGGACGCGGCCTCGTAGGCCAACGACCGGTACCAGCTACGGTCATCGAACCGTCACGGAATCCGCACGGCCCGCTCAACCGTGCGACGGAATGCGTGGCAAAGTCGTGCGCGTACCTGGTACCGGTCTTCTAGGCGAGTACGAGGTAGGCGCACTCGCGCTTGTCGCCCGGGAGGGGCGACGGAGCGACCTTCGACACGTGCAGGAGCTCGCCGTCCCGCTCGACCGCGGCGCCGACCGCGGGCACGTCGCCGGTCTCCTCGCGCAGCTCGTAGCCGGACGGCTTCCAGACGAAGAGGAGATGCGAGTCCGCCATCGCCGCGGGATCCTACTCGCCGCGCGGATACGTCGGCAGTATGAGGCGCATCGTCGTGCCCTCGTCGTCGCGGTCGACGTCGAGCGCAGCGCCGAGCGTCCGAGCGCGCTCGCGCAACACCTCGAGCGAGCGGCGTCGCCGTTCGACGGGCGCGTCGTCCGAGATCTCGATCTCGAGCCCGCCTTCGGTCGCGGTCCGCACGCGCACGCCGAACACCGTCGGCGGCCCGCGCCGGATCGCCCCCTCGAGCGCCTCGCGCACGATCGCGTACAGCGCCGCCTGCGTCCGCTCGCTGAGAGTCTCGGCCGCGGCCGCGTCGATCTCGACCGAGATCCCGTGCGCCGCTCCCCGATCGTCCCCCAACGCCTGCAGGGCGGTGCCGATCCCGTGGTCGCGCAGGACGACGGGCTCGAGGTTGAACGACAGGTCGCGGAGCTCGCCGATCGTCGTCCGCGTCCTCCCGAGCGCGCGGTCGAGCACCTCGCCCGCCTCCTTCGACTCGCCGCGCGCGAGGAAGTTGAGCGCCGCGTCGAGCATGAGCGCAACCCCGGCGAGCGACTGCACGGGCCCGTCATGGAGGAAGAGCGCGATCCGGCGGCGCTCATCCTGCTCCGCCGCGAGGATCTCGTCGGTCTGCTCCCGACGCTCCTCGTCCGCGTCCACTAGCGGCCGCTCCGGGAAGCTCGCCACGTCTCGGCCGGCTGCAAACGCGTCGCACCGCGGCGTCCTCGGTCGCCTCGATAGCGGCGGCTATCGAGGCTCCCTGCGCCCTTGCGCCGCTCGGTTTTCGCGCGGCCGATGCATACCGGACTTCCCGGAGCAGCCACTAGTCGATGATCGCTTCGCGCAGGGCGATGGCGACGGCGTGCGTGCGTGTGTCCGCTTCGAGCTTCGCGAGGATGTGGCGCACGTGGCTCTTCACCGTCTCCTGGCTGATGAAGAGCTTCGTCGCGACGTCTGCATTCGACATCCCGTCGGCGAGGAGCTGGAGGATCTCGCGTTCCCGCGAGGTCAGCATCTCCTCCTTGTCCTTGCCCGAGAGGAACGCGGGCATGAGCGCGGGGTCGACGTATCCCTCGCCCTCGGCCACTTTTTCGATCGCGCGCACGAGCGTCTCGTGCGGCGCCTCCTTGAGGATGTATCCCTTCGCGCCCGACTCGAGCCCGCGGCTCAGGAGGCTGCGCTCGCTGTACGCCGTGAAGATGAGAACGGCGACCGTCGGATCCTGCTCGACGAGGAGCTTCGTCGCCTCGAGCCCGTCCATGCCGGGCATGCGGACGTCCATGATCACGACGTTCGGCCGCCGCCGCTCGGCGAGGGCGACGGCGCTCTCGCCGTCCGCCGCCTCGCCGATCACGCGCACGTGCGGCGCGCGCGACAGGGAAAGGCGCAGGCCCTCGCGGACGACCTCGTGGTCGTCGACGATGAGCACGGTGATCTCCGAGGCGGCCATCACAGGAAGGCCAAGTCTATGCCTGCGCTCCGACGGCATATACAAATGCCTCGTGCATCGGCAGGCCGACCCCCCGGGCCCGCGTTGAACCGTCTGCTGCTCGTCGTCGGCGATGCGTCGCCGGAGACGGTGCGCCTCGTGCTCGACGGACGCCCGGCGCGCGTGCACGTCGTCGCCACGACCGTGGTGGGGCCGCTGGCCTGGCTCGCCAACTCGGAGGACGACGCTCACCTGCAGGCGGAGATGCGCGCCATGCAGGCGGAGCGCGCGCTCGAGGGCCTCACCGATGTATCGACCTCCGTCGGGGACATCGACCCGGTGGACGCGGTGTCCGACGCGCTCGCGGGCTTCCCCGCCGACGAGATCGTCGTCACGGGCGCCGCGGCGGACGACGGCCTCGGCCTCTCGCTCGCGCCGTTCCGGCTTCCCGTCTACCGCGTCGGGCCGTCGCCGCGCAGGGGTGCGCGCATCCACCGCGAGGTGCGCGAGCTCGCCGGCGGGCGAAACGCCGGCAGGCTGCTCGCGTTCATCGTCGGCATGAACGTCGCACTCATGGTCGCGGCGATCGTGCTCTCGCTCATCGCGCTTCTCGTCCTCTGGGCGGTCGGGGCCTTCTAGACGGCGAGCGAGAGCTGCTCCGCCTTCGCGGGCGGCTCGAGGCGGACTCGACGCCGGTCTCGGACGCCGTTCGCGCGCGCGAGCTCGCGCACCCTGTCGCGCACCGGCTGCGAGACGGCGGCCGGCGCGTACGCCCGCTCCCCGTACAACGCGTCGTAGCCGGGCAGGAGCTCGGGCCAGTCGCGCTCGAGAGCCGCGAGGAAGTGCTCCTTCGTCCCCGGCTTGAGGTAGAGGACGTTCGCCCACACGCCCGTGGCGCCGGCCGCCCGAGCCGCGCGCACGACGTCCGCGAGGAGCTCCGGCCGGTCGCTCAGCCCGGGCAGGATCGGCGCCATGCCGACGCCGGCCTTCACGCCCGCGTCGACGAGCTGCGCCAGCGCGCGCAGCCGCTGGTGGGGAGGGGCGGTGCCCGGCTCGGTGCGCCGCCAGATCTCGGTATCGAGCGTCGGGATCGAGAACGTCACGTGCACGTCCGCCCGCCGCGCCGCCTCGACGAGCACGTCGAGGTCGCGCACGATCATCGGGCCGCGCGTGATCAGCCCGAAGGCGTTCCCCGCGTCGGCGAGCACCTCCAGGCACGCGCGCGTCAGCCGGTAGCGCCCCTCGGCCGGCTGGTACGGGTCGGTCGCCGCGCCGATCGCGATCCCCTCGTGCCGCCACGACGGACGTGACAGCTCCCGCCGCAGCACGTCGGCCACGTTCGTCTTCACGCGGATCGACGCGCCGTAGCGGTCGCCCGAGGGCCGGTCGGCCCGCTTCTCGAAGGCGCGGACGTAACAGAACGTGCATCGGTGCGCGCAGCCCATGTACGGGTTGAGCGACCACCCGAACGGCATGCCCTGGACCCGATTCAGCGCGGAGCGGCAGGGCTCTTCGCGATACTCGATGCGCATTCCCCGTGCCGAAGCTTATCGAACATACGTTCGCGACGCCCGTCGAGGTGGCCCCGGGGATCCTCCGGGTGACGCTTCCGCTGCCGAGCGGGCCGCGGCACGTCCACTGCTTCCTCTTGCGCGGCGAGGACGGATGGACGCTCGTCGACACCGGCCTCGGGCTGCCCGAGCCGTCCTGGGAGGAGATCCTCGCGCACGTGGACGGGCCCGTCGTCCGGATCTTCGTGACGCACATGCACCCCGACCACGTCGGCGGCGCCGCGCCCGCCGCGCGCGCCACCGGCGCACCGGTCTTCCAGGGCCGCCTCGACTACGCGCAGTGCGAGCGGGTATGGGGATCGCCGGACTGGCCCGAGCGGATCGCCGGCTGGTTCCTCTCGAACGGCGTGCCGCCGGCGGTCGCCGACGAGCTGATCGAGTCGGGTCACGTGTTCGCCGACTTCGTCCGGTTCGCGTGGAACCCGACCCTCGTCGAGCCCGGGGATGAGATCGACGGCTGGTCGGTGCTCGCCGGCCCGGGGCACGCAGACGGCCATCTGTGCCTGCATCGCGACGGCGTGCTCGTCGCCGGCGACACCCTGCTCGCGCCGATCACGCCGGCGGTCGGCCTGTACCCCGAGAGCCGGCCCGACCCGCTCGGCGACTACACCGGCACCCTCCTCGCGTTCGCCGCGCTCGATCCCCACGTCTCCTACGGCGGGCACGGCGAGACGATCCACGAGCCCGCCGCCCGCGCCCGCGCGATCCTCGCCCACCACGAGGAGCGGCTCGACCGCACCGAGGCGGCGCTCTCCGGGCAGCCGCGGAGCGGCTTCGAGGTCTCGCACGACCTCTTCGGGACCGCCCTGCCCGCGATCCAGCGGCGCTTCGCCGTCGCGGAGGCGCTCTCGCACCTCGAGCGGCTCGTCGTCCTCGGTCGGGCGCGCAGGCACGAGGACGACCGCGCCGTTGCCTACACTGCGCGCTAGCTGGTGGGCGAGAAACCTCCGAGTACCAGCCTCGCGCCGTGAAACTCTTCCTCGAGCTCCTCGGTGTCGCGGCGCTGATCCTGCTCAACGCGTTCTTCGTCGCGGCCGAGTACGGCCTCGTCACGGCGCGCCGGACGCGGATCATCGAGCTCCAGCACCAGGGCAACCGCCGCGCCCGGGACGTGTTGAGGATCACGTCGGACCCGCCGCGGTTCATCGCCGCCATGCAGCTCGGCGTGACGCTCACCTCCCTCGCCATCGGCGCCGTCGGCGAGCACGTCCTCACGAAGGAGTTCGACACGTGGCTCGCGACCGCGCTCGCCATCGCGCTCGCCTACCTCCTCCTCACGTTCTTCCACGTCGTCATCGGCGAGCTCGTCCCGAAGGGCGTGGCCCTCAGCCATTCGGAGGGGACCGCGCTCTGGGTGTCGGCGCCGGTGCGGGCGTTCTTCACCGTCGCGCAGCCGTTCATCTGGGTGCTCCAGCGCTCGACGAACGTCGTCCTGCGCGTCTTCGGCGTCGATCCTCCGGGCGCGGAGCGCGACGTCCTCTCGGAGGCCGAGCTGCGCATGCTCGTCTCCCGCTCGACCCGCGAGGGCGAGATCGAGGTCGACGAGCAGCAGATGATCGACAAGGTCTTCGTCTTCGGCGACAAGGACGCGGCCGACGTGATGGTGGCGAAGCCCGACGTCGCAGCCATCTCCGTCGAGATGCCGCCCGAGGAGGCGCTCGAGACCGTCCTCGACCACCCGTACACGCGATATCCGGTCTATCGGGAATCGCTCGACGACGTCGTCGGCGTCCTGCACGTGCGCGACCTCTTCTCGGCGATCCACGATCGCGGGCTCGCCGACATCCGCCTCGAGGAATTGCTGCGCCCGGCCTACGTCGTGCCCGAGACGAAGGACCTGGCCTCGCTGCTCCAGGAGTTCCGGAAGACGAACAACCACTTCGCGATCGTCGTCGACGAGTACGGCGCGCTCGCCGGCATCTGCACGCTCGAGGACCTGATCGAGGAGATCGTGGGCGAGATCGAGGACGAGTTCGACGTCCCCGAGCAGGCGATCGAGCAGGTGGACGACGACACCTGGCGGCTCGACGGCCGCTTCCCGATCGACGAGTTCAACGAGCGCTTCGGAACCGACCTGCCCGACGAGGACTTCCACACGGTCGCAGGCTTCGTGTTCGGCCAGCTCGGGCGGGCGCCCGAGCCCGGCGACGACGTCCCCTACGACGGGCTCCGCTTCGACGTGCTCGAGGTGGAGGGGAACCGGATCGAGCGGCTCGCGGTCACCTTCGTCGAGCGGCCGCCGTCGCGCTACCCGGCCGGCTCGGACGGGCCGGGGGACGACGACATCGAGTAGCCACCCGTAACCGGGTGCGGGGCAGCGGCGTTTTCTCGCTTGTAAGACGCCCGTCTGCTCTCGTAAACCCACATAGGTACGAGGTGGAAACATGAAAAAATCTGCTGCCGCGGTCGCTGCTGCGGTCGCCATCCTGGCGCTGGGACTGCTCTCGGGCGTTGCGCTGGCCGGTGACCACGGCGTCCACGGCTCACACAACGCCGGACAGAGCACCACGGCGGGGCCGGCGCCCGGCGTGAAGCCGAGCAACGACACCTCCAAGGATCAAACGTGCACGACGGGGGGCGGCCAGGGGAGCTCGGCCACCTGCCAGTCGAGCACCTACCCCGGCAGCTCGGATGCGTCCAAGCGCTACGGCAACGGCAAGACCGCGGCGCAGATCGCAAACAGCAAGGGCGCCCCGTCGGGGACCGCCATCTACGGCCCCGGGAACAGCCAGCCGCACAAGATCTGCGGACGCGACGTCCACGCCTACGGCAAGGGCCACCGCTCGAAGTGCGGATCGACGGAGGAGAAGCCGCCGCCGACGACGACGACCACGTCCTCGGAGACGACGACCACCGCGACGACCGTCCCGACGACGACGACGACCGCGGCCACCACGACGAGCACCGTCGCGGCCACGACGACGACGTCCTCGACGACGACGACGACGGCTTCGGCGTCGCTCGGTGCGAGCGCACCGGCTCCGCCGTCCTCGTCTGCTCCGGGCGGCGTCCTCGGCGCGTCGAAGACGCTCCACGCTCCGGGCGCGCACCACGCTCCGGGCGGCGTCCTCGGGACGTCGAAGACGCTCGGCACCCCGGCCGCCTCCAGGACGCTGCCCTTCACCGGGCTTCGCCTCTGGATCTTCGCGGTGATCGGGCTCGGCCTGATCGGCGCCGGCGCCGCCATGCGCCTCGCCTCCGGCCGCAGGGCGAACTAGCCGGTCACGTCCAACGGATGGATCTCGCCGCCTGTGATCGTCCAGGCGGCGAGATCGTCCGTGCGCAGCGAATAGATGAGGTAGGGGCGGCCCTCCCAGAGCCCGACGTTCTCGACGTCGGTGCGAGACGGCCGCGGCGGGGACGACAGGTGCGAGTGGACGACCGCCTGATCGAGCTCGATCTCCGACCAGCGCACCGGGTCGAGGTAGAGCTCGAAGCGGTACGGCGATGCGGCCGCGTTCACCGCGGGGACGTACTCGACCGCACGGTCGCCGTCGAGCAGCAGCAGGCCGCAGGACTCGTTCGGCGCCTCCTCGCGCGCGTGCGCGGCGATCGCGTCGCGGAGCGCCAGCGGGACTACCACCAGAGCGTGCGTTCCATCGAGCGGCCGATGTCGTCGGAGGACCAGAAGTCGGAGCTCAGGTACTTCCAGCCGCCGTCCGCGAGGATGCAGACGACGACCGCGCCCTCCTCGAGCTCGCCGGCGAGCTTCCGTGCGACGTGCACGACGGCGCCGGCCGAGACGCCCGCGAAGATCCCCTCCAGGTCGAGGAGCGCGCGCACGGCCGCGATCGATTCCTCGTTCGAGACGAGCACCTTCCGGTCGAGCTTCGACACGTCGAGGATCGGAGGGACGTAGCCCTCGTCCAGCGAGCGCAGCCCCATCACCGGGTCGCCGGGGAGCGGCTCGGCGGCGGCGACGAGCGCGTCGGGGAAGCTCTCGCGCACGCGCTCGCCCGCGCCCATCAGCGTGCCGCCCGTGCCGAGGCCGGCGACGAGCGCGTCGACCCGGTCGAGCGCCTCGGCGATCTCCGCACCAGTGCCCTCGTAGTGCGCGCGCGGGTTCGCCGGGTTCGCGTACTGAAACGGCATGAAGTAGCGCGGCTCGCGCTCCGCGAGCTCGAGCGCGAGCCTGACCGCGCCGTTCGAGCCCTGATCCG
>JAGWRZ010000173.1 GCA_028876365.1 Acidobacteriota bacterium
AACGCAACGATCCTGCAACGCGACTCCAACGAGTAACGCATCCGCAGCGGCGGGCAGACTGACTCACGCATCCGGGCCTCCCAGGCGAGGTTGGTCTTGGTCGACCACAAGCCTCGCCGGAGGCCCGGACGCAACCAGCCGTCTCGCAGGTGTGTAGGCAACAGACCTAGCCCGCCGACCCTCACCGCCTCGACGACTAGAGTCGTCCTCGTGGACTTCGAGCTCGAGCCGGAGCAGAAGGAGATCCAGCTCCTCGCGCGCGAGTTCGCCGCGCACGAGATCGAGCCGCACGCGGCGAGCTGGGACCGCGAGCACACCTTCCCGCGCGAGCTCTTCGGCAAGCTCGCCGATCTCGGCCTGATGGGCACGTGCATCCCCGAGGCGTACGGGGGCGCGGGCGCCGACTTCCTGTCGTACGTGCTCGTGCTGGAAGAGCTCTCGCGCGCCGACGCCGGAGTGGGCGTGACGGTCGCGGTGCACACGAGCGCGGTGACGCTCCCGCTTCTCGCGTTCGGCACCGACGAGCAGAAGGAACGCTTCGTGCCGCCGCTCGCGCGCGGCGAGCATCTCGGCGCATTCGCGCTCACCGAGCCGGAGGCGGGATCGGACGCGGGCGCGCTCCGGACGCAGGCGGAGCCCGACGCCGACGGCTGGCGCATCACCGGCAACAAGCAGTGGATCACGAACGGCCGCCACGCGGGGACGTTTCTCCTGTTCGCGCGCACCGACCGGCAGACCGCGGGAGCGCGCGGCGTCAGCGCATTCCTCCTCGACGCCGACCAGGTGCGCGTGACGCGGGACGAGGAGAAGCTCGGGCTCAACTCATCCGTCACGAACGACATCGCCGTCGAGGGCGCCTACGCCGGGCGCGACCGGCTGCTGCACGAGGAGAACCACGGTTTCCGCGTCGCGATGGCGACGCTCGACGGCGGCCGCATCGGCATCGCTGCGCAGGCTGTCGGCATCGCGCAAGCCGCATACGACGTCGCGCGCGCGTACGCGAAGGAGCGTCACGCGTTCGGCCGGCCGATCTCGGAGTTCCAGGCGATCCAGCAGAAGATCGCCGACATGGCGATGGAGATCGAGGCTGCGCGCCTTCTCGTCCACCGCGCCGCGTGGTTGAAGCAGAACGACCGGCCGCACGCGGAGGCCGGCGCCAAGGCGAAGCTCCTCGCGTCGTCCGTCGCGCGCCGGCAGACGAGCGAGGCGATCCAGATCCTCGGCGGGTACGGGTACACGAAGGAGTTCCCGGTCGAGCGCTACTACCGCGACGCGAAGATCACCGAGATCTACGAGGGGACGAGCGAGATCCAGCGCCTCGTCATCGCGCGCGCGATCCTCGGGCGCGCCCTCCCCCGGAGGGGGGGTTGACTTCCCGGCCCGGCTGGGAAAAGTAGGAGGTGTATCTGCGGCGCCCGGCCTCGGCCGGGCAGAAAAAGGGAGAGTGGGGTTTGAAGACAGCACTTCTCACGTGTGCTGCCGCTATCGCTGCGCTCGTCGCAGCGGGGAGTGGGGCGGCGGCCGGAAACAGCCCGGTGCCCGTGCCGGGGACGCACAGCTGCGGCGGTCAGCTCGTTGCGATCTCGAATCACGCCAGCGGCGCGTACGGCGCCTCCGGCAACGCGAACGCCTCGGCCGGCCCGGGATACTTCCTCGGCTCGTCGACTGCGGTCGGCATCGCTGACTACCGCGCCGAGTACTGCGGCAGCTGAGCGGATCGAGCGGAGGGGCGCGTGCCGCACCGCCCCTCCACGACCGCACCCGTCCGTAGGCTTACCCCCATGCGGGAGCGCGACGAGCCGGTCCGGCTGACGAAGATCTACACGCGCGGCGGCGACGCGGGGGAGACGAGCCTCGGCGACGGCTCGCGGGTGCCGAAGCTCGACCCGCGCATCGTCGCCTACGGGGTGGTGGACGAGCTCAACTCGCATATCGGCGTCGTCCTCGCCGCCGACATCCCACGGAAGCTGCGGACGCCACTGCTGCGCGTCCAGAACGAGCTGTTCGACGTCGGCGCCGACCTGTCGCGGCCGTGGACGGGCCCCGACGACAAGCTGCGCGTCACCCCGGGGATGATCTACGCGCTCGAGCGCGATTGCGACGAGCTGAACGCGCCGCTTCCCGAGCTCAAGAGCTTCGTCCTGCCCGGCGGCGCCGACTCCGCGGCGCGCCTGCACGTCGCCCGCACGGTCGCGCGCCGGGCCGAGCTGGCGGCGCTGGAGGCGGACGTCAACCCGCTCGCACGCGTGTACCTGAACAGGCTGTCCGATCTCCTCTTCATCGCCGCGCGCGCGGCGAACGCGGCCGCGAACACCGTCGAGCCGCTCTGGAAGCCCGGCGGCTCGTAGCGCTTCTCAGCCCTCGTAGACCGGCGCGGCAACCGCCGCGGCCCTCGTCCGCGAAGGACAAGATCGGTAGCAGCTACGGTCACCGAACTGCCACGATCTCCGCACAGCACAGCAGCAGACGACTCGGTAGCAGCTACCGTCACCGAGGTGCCACGATCTCCGCACGGCGAAAGCGGTGCGGGCCTCATCAGGAGCGGGGGTGGACAAGATCGGTAGCAGCTACCGTCACCGAGGTGCAACGATCTCCGGGCGGCGGAGGGGGGCGGCGCTTAGCTGCTGCCGCCGCCGCAGGGGCGGCGCTTAGCTGCCGCGGCCGCCGCAGGGGCGGCGCTTAGCTGCCGCGGCCGCCGCAGGGGCGGCGCTTAGCTGCTGCCGCCGCCGCAGGGGCGGCGCTTAGCTGCTGCCGCCGCCGCAGGGGCGGCGCTTAGCTGCCGCGGCCGCCGCAGGG
>JAGWRZ010000174.1 GCA_028876365.1 Acidobacteriota bacterium
GCCCACTCGCCCTTGCTCGCAAGCGCGTTCATGCGCGCGCGATGGGTGAAGGCGCGCTGGCCGGCGGCGACATTTTCCGCCTTTCCCGACCAGGCCTTCTGTGGCGCCGCCTGCAGCGCGCGGCCGTAGGAGAAGGACAGCTGCCACGGGTGCGGCCCGCGCGCGTTCATCGCGCTGAGGTGCGCGGTCGCGTCCTCGTCCGACTGGCCGCCGGAAAGGAAGACGATGCCCGGCACTGCGGCGGGCACGTGCTTGTAGTACGCGTGCAGGCTCTGCTCCGCGACCTCGTCGACGCCCGCACGCGG
Source organism: Acidobacteriota bacterium (assembly GCA_028876365.1). Lineage (GTDB taxonomy): Bacteria > Actinomycetota > Thermoleophilia > Gaiellales > Gaiellaceae > Palsa-739. Next base: position 306 of record JAGWRZ010000174.1, read on the forward strand.
CGAGGCCGCATAGCCGGAGAGGACCATGTTCGGCTTGAGCAGCGTGCCGGCGAGGTCGACCCGTTGATCGAACAGCTCCGTGTAGAGCGCGTCGAGAACGCGCGAAGTCACGTGCTCGCTGCGCTCGATCGTGTGCGTCCCGTCCTGGAGCACTTCGGGCTCGACGATCGGGACGATGCCCGCCTCCTGACACAACGCGGCGTACCGCGCGAGCGCGTGCGCGTTCGTCCAGATGCAGTAGTCGCTCGGAAGCGCGTCGGTGATCGAGTACGTCGCCCGCCACTTGGCGAAGCGGGCGCCGAGCTCGCGGTACTCCGCGAGGCGCGCGCGAAGGCCGTCGAGGCCCTCGGTGACGGTCTCGCCCTCGGCGAGCGCGAGCGGCTTCGCGCCCTCGTCGACCTTGATCCCCGGGATCACTCCCTTCGCTGCGAGCAGCTGCGGGAAGGGCGTACCGTCGTGCCCGATCTGCCGGATCGTCTCGTCGTAGAGGATGACGCCGCTGATGAACTCCTCGACGCCCGGTGTCGTGAACAGCATGTCGCGATACGCGCGCCGCGTGTCCTCCGTCGACTCGACGCCGATCGAGTCGAACCGCTTCTTGATCGTGCCGGTGCTCTCGTCGGCGGCGAGGATGCCCTTGCCGCTCGCGACCAGGGCCTTCGCAGTCTCGTGGAGCTCGTTGTGGGGCATGCGTCTCTCTCCCGTTTCGATGGCCTCCGAAACGGTATCGCCCGCGGGCGGGACACAGGCGTTATTCGACGTCTGCAGCCATACCCGTCGAGATGCCGTGAGAGGGGAAAACATGCGGAGCTAGAATCGCCCTCGCAGCGCGGGAGTAGCTCAGTTGGTAGAGCACTGGCTTCCCAAGCCAGGTGTCGCGGGTTCGAGCCCCGTCTCCCGCTTCGCCGGCCGCCGCGGTTCCCAGGGAATCCACAGCAGGCGGCGGTGCAATGGGGCGGTGCGATGGGGCCCGGACGGCAACGAGCGCGTGACGGCGGCGGCCGCTGCCGTCCTCTTCGTCCTGCTTGCGGCCGAGGGGGCGACCCTCCTCTCGATCCGCCGGCTCCTCTCGCCGCACGTCTTCATCGGCATGCTCCTCATCCCGCCGATCGCGGTGAAGCTCGGCAGCACCGGATGGAGGTTCGTGCGCTACTACCGGGGCGCGCCCGAGTACCGGAGGAAGGGCCCGCCGCTCCTGCCGATGCGCCTGCTCGCGCCCGTGGTCGTCGTCTCGACGGTCGTGCTCTTCGCGACCGGCGTCGCCATGGTCGCGGTCGGGCACGGCCGCGGCCCCGTCCTGCTCCTGCACAAGGCGAGCTTCGTCGTCTGGTTCGCGGCGACGGCGATCCACGTCCTCGCCTACCTGCCGAAGGTGCCGCGCCTCGCGTTCGCCGACGGCCGGCCGTGGCTCCTCGTCTCCTCGGCGATCGTCGTCGGCGCGGTCATCGCGGTCGCGACCATCGGCTCGGTCGCGCCCAGGTAGCCCCGTCGCTCTCACACGATCCACAGGTTTCCCTGGTCTCATATATGACGTGATCGACGTCGCGATCTCGAGCTCGCAGGCCCGGGCCCGCGCCCGGCTTCACCTCCGCCGGGCGGCCGGCCTCGCCCTCGTCTGGGTCTTCGTCCTCGGCAACGCGGCCGGGATCTTCTGGCTCTGGGCCCACGGCGGGAACCTCCATCCGAAGAACACCGGCGAGGCGCTCACGAGCGTCGCCCGGATCACCGGTCTCCTGAGCGCCTACATGGCGCTCATCCAGGTCGTGCTGCTCGCGCGGATCCCCGCGCTCGAGCGCCTCGTCGGCTTCGACCGCATGACCGTGTGGCACCGCTGGAACGGGCACGCGACCGTCGACCTCGTCGTCGCGCACGTCTTCTTCAGCATCTGGGGCTATGCGCTGATGGACAAGTTCTCCATCGGCAAAGAGATCTCGACGATGATCTGGGGCGGCGTCTATCCGGGCATGATCGTCGCCACGATCGGCACCGCATTCCTCATCGGCGTCGTGGGGACGTCGTACGTGATCGTGAGGCGCCGCCTGCCGTACGAGTGGTGGTACGCGGTGCATCTGCTCGCCTACGCGGGCATCGCGCTCGCATGGTTTCACGAGATCCCGACAGGCAACGAGCTCGTGCTCGATCCCGTCGCAGCCGACTACTGGCGCGCGCTCTTCTACGCGACATTCGCGCTCGTCGTCTTCTTCCGCGTGCTCGTGCCGCTCGCCGGCGCGCTCCGCTACCGCATGCGCGTCGCCGAGGTGACGGCCGAAGGACCGGGAGTGGTCTCGATTCGCATCGCCGGCCACCGGCTCGACCGGCTACACGCGAAGCCCGGTCAGTTCTTCCAGTGGCGGTTTCTCAACCGGTGGTGGACCGCGCATCCCTTCTCGCTCTCGGAGGCGCCGGACGGGAGCTCCTTCCGCATCACCGTCAAGGCGCTCGGAGACCACAGCGCCGCGCTCGCTCGAGTCCCCGTCGGGACGCGCGTGATCGCCGAGGGGCCTTTCGGGGTGTTCACCGACGCTGCGCGGCACGGCGCGAAGCGCCTGCTCATCGCGGGCGGGATCGGGATCACGCCGGTGCGCGCGCTCGTCGAGGATCCGGCGGAGGACGTCGTCGTCTACCGCACGATCTGCGACGACGAGCTCGTCCTCCGCGACGAGCTCGACGCTCTCGGCGTCGAGGTCCACTACGTCGTCGGTGATCACGGCGCTCCGGGCGGCGATCGGCTCCTGTCGCCCGATCACCTGCGCGAGCTCGTCCCCGACCTCGCGGACCGCGACGTGTACGTCTGCGGCCCGCCCGGCATGACCGATTTCGCGGTCAAGAACGTCCGCGCGGCCGGCGTCCCGCGTCGGCGCATCCACGTCGAACGCTTCGCTCTCTAGAAAGGAGGTGCGCCGATGCTCGCTGCAACGACCGCGGCCGCGACGGTGGCGACCGCGGCGAGGAGCACGGTGACCGTCACGAAGAAGGTCGCCGGCCCGCAGGCGGTGGCAGACCGCTGGGGTTACGTCGAGGTGACGCTCGTCGTCAGGAAGACGACGACGACCATCGGCGGCAAGACGAGGGTGACGCGAAAGATCACGGGTGTGAACGTGCCGATCTATCCGAATCACACCGACCGCTCCGTCTTCATCAACTCGCAGGCCCTTCCGTGGCTGAAGCAGGAAGTGCTGCAGGCGCAGTTCAACCCGAACATCCAGATGGTCGGCGGCGCGACCGCGACGAGCTACGCGTTCGAGCAGTCGCTCCAGGCCGCGATTCTCGACGCCAAGAAGATCTGATGCACCGCGTCGAGCACATCATGGGGATGCCGATCGTCGTCGAGGTGCGCGACGGCGAGGTCCCCGAGGACGTGTTCGACTGGTTCCGCCGGGTCGACGAGGTGTTCAGCACGTTCAAGGACGGAAGCGAGGTCAGCCGCATTCGACGCCACGAGCTCGCGCTCGACGACGCGTCCGACGAGGTGCGCGGCGTGTATGCGCGTTGCGCCGAGCTGCGGGAGGAGACGGCGGGCTTCTTCGATGTCGCCGCGGTGGGGCTCGATCCCTCCGGGTACGTGAAGGGCTGGGCCGTCGACGGAGCCGCCGGCATCCTCGACCGCACGGGAGCGGAGGACTACGCGATCAACGCCGGCGGCGACATCCGCACCCGCGGGCACTGGCGGATCGGTATCCAGCATCCGCTCGAGCCGCAGGCCGTCTCGCACGTCCTGGAGGCGGATGATCTCGCCGTCGCCACGTCCGGCGCCTACGAGCGGGGCGCGCACGTCCGCGATCCCCACAGCGAGCATGCGCCGGCCGGGATCCTCTCGGTGACGATCACGGGGCCCGAGCTCGGCACCGCGGACGCGTACGCGACCGCCGCCTTCGCGATGGGCGGCCATCGAGCGCCCAACTGGATCGCGCGTCTCGACGGCTACGAGGGGATGGCGATCCTCTCGGACGGGCGCGTGTTGTCGACGCCCGGGTTCCCCTCCTCCGACTAGGAGGGATGCGCCCGGCAGGATTCGAA
>JAGWRZ010000175.1 GCA_028876365.1 Acidobacteriota bacterium
CCCTGGCCGTCGACGAGCGGGTAGCGCAGCGAGAACGGCTGCGCCATGCGGACGAGCGTGTCGTAGATCGCCTGGTCGCCGTGCGGGTGGTACTTGCCCATGACGTCCCCGACGGTGGCGGCGGACTTCTTGTACGGCCGGTTCGGCTGGAGGCCGGCCTCGTGCATGCCGTACAGCACGCGCCGGTGCACGGGCTTGAGGCCGTCGCGCACGTCCGGCAGGGCGCGCGAGACGATGACCGACATCGCGTAGTCGAGAAAGCTCGAGCGCATCTCCTGCTCGAGCTCGCGCGACTCGACGCGGCCGCCCCCGAGACCCCCGGTCTCGAGCTCAGACATCTGGCGAGCCGGCCCTAGACATCGAGGAAGGTCACATCCTTCGCGTTCTCCTCGATGAAGATGCGCCGCGGCTCGACCTGGTCGCCCATCAGCATCGAGAACAGCTGGTCGGCCGCGTGCGCGTCCTCGACGTCGACGCGGACGAGGAGCCGCTTGGACGGATCCATCGTCGTCTCCCACAGCTGGTCGGCGTTCATCTCGCCGAGACCCTTGTAGCGGGAGAGCTGGATGCCGCCCTCCTTCGAAAGATCGAGCGCGGCCTGACGCAGGTCGCTGTAGGTGTCGGCGTGCGCACGACGCTTGCCGAGGGCGAGATCGAACGGCGGCGGCCCGACGATCTCGGACAGCTTCGCGTACGCCTTGCGGAGGTTCGCGTAGATCGGCGAGGAGAGGAGCGTCGCGGACAGCGGCACCGTCTGCGCGGCGGAGGTCTCCTCCTCGACGACGCGCACGCTGAGGCCCTCCTCGCTCCGCTCGAGCACCGACAGCGTGTAGCCGTTCGCGGGCAGCTGCGCGATCGCCGCCTCCATCGCCTCGGGCGTCACCGCGTCCAGCTCGACGAGGCGATGCGAGACGGCGAGCTCGGCGGCATGCGCGCCGAAGTCGGAACGCAGGCGCGCGGTCCAGCCCTCGAACTCGGCGAGCGCGCTCGTGAACCGCTTCCACCGCGCCTCGCTCAACTTGACCTGCCGCCCGTCGCGATCCTCGACATCCAGCTCTCCGAAGCGCTCGCGAACGAGCAGATCCTCGAGCTGCGCCTCCTTCTCGAAGTAGAACTCCTGGTTGCCGAGCTTGACCTTGTACAGCGGCGGCACCGCGATGTACACGTGGCCGCGGTCGAACAGCTCGCGCATGTGCCGGTACAGGAACGTGAGGACGAGCGTGCGGATGTGCGACCCGTCCACGTCGGCGTCCGTCATGACGATGACGCGGTGGTAGCGCAGCCCGGTGACGTCGAACTCGTCGCCGATCCCCGTGCCGATGGCGGTGATCATCGCCTGGATCTCGGTGTTCGACAGGACCTTGTTGATGCGGTTCTTCTCGCTGTTGATGATCTTCCCGCGGAGCGGCAGGATCGCCTGGTAGGTGCGGTCGCGACCCGTCTTCGCGGAGCCGCCCGCCGAGTCGCCCTCGACGATGAAGAGCTCGGCCGCCTCGGGGTCGCGGATGGTGCAGTCGGCGAGCTTGCCCGGCAGCGACATGCTGTCGAGCGCCGACTTCCGCCGCGTCAGCTCGCGCGCCTTCCGGGCCGCCTGGCGCGCGCGCGCCGCCGCGATCGCCTTCGTCACGATCTGGCGCGCGTCGGTGGGGTTCTCCTCGAGGAACTCCGTGAGCTTCGCGTTCACGGTCGCCTCGACGAACCCGGCGATCTGCGGGTTGCCGAGCTTGCCTTTCGTCTGGCCCTCGAACTGCGGGTTCTGCAGCTTCACGGAGATGACGGCGGCGAGCCCTTCGCGCACGTCCTCGCCCTCGAGGTTCTCCTCTTTCTCCTTGAGGAGGCCCTTGTCGCGCGCGTACTTGTTCAGCGTGCGCGTGAGAGCCGAGCGGAAGCCCTGCATGTGCGTGCCGCCCTCGAGCGTGTTGATGTTGTTGGCGAAGGAGAAGATCGAGTCCTGGTAGGAGCTGTTCCACTGCATCGCCACCTCGGCGTAGCCGATGTCGCTCTCGTTCTCGAAGTACGCGATGTGCCGGTGGACGGGCTCCTTCGACTCGTTGATGTAGGCGACGAAGTCCCTGATCCCGCCCTCGTAGTGGAACTCGAGCGTCTTGCCCTCGGCGCGCTCGTCCACGAGGACGATGCGCAGCCCCTTCGTGAGGAACGCGGTCTCGCGCAGCCGTTGCGCGATCGTGCCCGCGTCGATGTCCATCTCCTCGAAGATCTCCGCGTCCGGGAGGAAGCTGATCGTCGTCCCCGTGTCGGTCGCCTCGCCGACGACGTGCATCTCGCCTTGCGGGACGCCGCGCGCGAACTCCTGGCGGTAGACCTTCCCGTCGCGGCGCACCTCGGCGAGAAGCCACTCGGAGAGGGCGTTGACGACGGAGACGCCGACGCCGTGGAGGCCGCCGGACACCTTGTAGCCCTCGCCGCCGAACTTGCCGCCGGCGTGGAGCTTCGTCAGCACGACGGTGAGCGCCGGCTGGTTCTGGTCCGCCATGACGTCCACCGGGATGCCCGAGCCGTAGTCCTTCACCGTGACGGAATGGTCGGGATGGAGCTCGACCTCGATGCGGTCGTTGCGGCCGGCGAGCGCCTCGTCGACGGAGTTGTCGACGACCTCGTAGACGAGGTGATGGAGGCCCCGGAGGCCGGTCGAGCCGATGTACATGCCCGGCCGGAGCCGGACCGGCTCGAGTCCTTCGAGGACGGTGATGTCCTTTGCGGTATAGCTCGCTTCAGTCATGAAAAAAGCCCTGCAAATCCCACGTTTGCGGGCAGTCCGAAGTGTATCAGAACGAGCGGTCGTCCGGTGTGCTCGCGAGTGCCGCCTCGATCGCTTTCGTGACGATTTTGCGGAGGTCTTCGTCGGCGATCTCCGCCGCGATCTCCGCCGCTCGCCGGCGCGTCTCCGGAGAGGCGGCCGGCGGAGCGCTCGCGCGTGGCTCGGCCCCTTCGCCCGCCGGCTCCGGGAGCGGGCCCGGAACGAACGCCAGCGCGCGCACTCCATCCAGGCGCTTCTGGATTTCCCCTGCACGTTGGGTCAATTCGAACGCCCAGATCGCGTCGCGCGTGTGCACGACGAGCGTGCCGTCGCGCCGGAAGCGGGCGGGCCACGCGCTGCGCGCGATCTCCGCGCCGACCGCCGCCGGCCACGCGGCAACGGTCTCGCCGATCGCGCCCTGCGGACCGAAGCGCCCGAGCTCGCGGCGCACCTCGTCACCGAGCGGTTCCAGCGCGCACCTCCACCAGCTGGTCGGGGTCGGCCGGCAGCATCGCCGGGTCGGTCGCGGTGAGAAGCGCCTGCCCGCAACCGGCGACGCATGCGGCGAGGGTGCGCCGGCGGGCGGGATCGAGCTCGGAGAGAACGTCGTCGAGCAGCAGGAGCGGCGAGGCGCCGCGGCGGGCGGTGACGAGGTCGGCCTCGGCGAGCAGGAGCGCGAGCACGGCGAGCCGCTGCTCCCCCTGCGAGCCGAAGCTGCGCAGGTCGCGCCCCGCGGCGAGCACGAGCACGTCGTCGAGATGCGGGCCCGCGCCCGTGAGGCCGCGTTCGAGGTCGCGCGACAGGCGCTGCTCGAGCTGCTCGACCGTGGGCGGCTCGCCGTCGTAGCGGAGCTCCGCGGCGTCGAGCCCGAAGGCGGCGGCATGCTCGACGAAGGCCGGACCGATCAGCGCGAGCGCTTCGCGGCGTGCGGCGACGAGCTGCGAGCCGAGATCCGCGAGCTGCTGCGTCCACGGCGCGATCGCCTCACGCGTCGACGCGCCCACCGCGACTCGGCGCAGCGACGCGTTGCGCTGCGCGACCGCGGCGCCGTAGTCGGCCGGAAGTTGCGCGCGGGCCGGCGAGAGGCGGCCGAGCGCACGGTCGAAGTACGCGCGCCGCGCCGCGGGCGCGCCCTTCACGACGCCGAGCCGGTCGGGGGTGAAGACGAGCGTCGTCAGCTCGCCCCGCAGCTGCTCGACGGCGCGAAGCGGCGCGCCGTTGAGCGATGCGTGCTTTCCCGCACCCGCCTCGAGCTTCACCACCGCCTCGAGCGCGGCATGGCCCCGGCGGCCGTTCACGGCCACACGCGCAGCCTCGCTCCCGAAACGGATCAGCTGGCGGTCGTTGCGCGTGCGCGGAGAGAAGCCCTGCGTCGCGACGTGCAGCGCCTCGAGGAGGTTCGTCTTGCCGGCGCCGTTCGGGCCCGTCGCGAGCACGAGCCCGGGACGAAGGGTGAGCTCCAGCCTCTCGTACGACCGGAAGCTCCGGAGCGAGGCCTCCTCGACGATCAGCCGGGCAGCCGGATGGGCATGACGAGGTACGTGAAGTCGTCGCCCTCGCCCTGGATCACGGCGGGCCGGAGCGGGCTGATGAGCTTCACGCGCACGTCCTCGCTGTCCAGCAGCTCGAGGCCGTCGCGGAGGAAGTCGGCGTTGAACCCGATCTCGAGCGGCTCGCCCGTGTAGCCGACCGGCAGGGACTCGCGCGACTCGCCGACCTCGTGCGTGCGCGCGACGACCGTCAGCTCGCCCTCGGCGAACCGCAACTGCAGCGGCGTCGCCCGCTGGATCATCACCGAGGCGCGGCGGATGACCTCGAGCAGCTCGACGCGGGGTAGGGACAGCTCGTGCTCGAACGCCTCCGGCAGGAGCTGGCGGACGTTCGGGAACTGCCCGTCGATTCGACGGGTCGTCAGCCAGACGCCGTCGGTGGAGAAGAGCACCTGGTTCTCCTGCACTCCGATCTCGACCTCGTCGCCGCTTCCGGCGATCCGCGCGAGCTCCTGCAGCGCCCGGCCGGGGACGATCGCCTCGAGGTCGGGTGTCGACCCGCCGAGCGAGGTCTCCTTCACCGCGAGCCGGTACGAGTCGGTTGCCGCCATGACGAGATTCCCGCCGGCGAACTGGACGAGGATGCCGGTGAGCACGGGGCGCGACTCGTCGCGCGAAGCCGCGCGGGCGACGCGGGCGATCGTCTCCAGCAGCGACTCCCGGTCCACACCGAAGGTCGTTACGGCGTCGAGCTCGGGCAGCCGCGGGAAATCCTCCGGGCTGTACGTGTTCAGCGTGTAGCTCGCGTTTCCGGCCGTCAGGTGCACGACCGACTCGGCCGGGCGATGCTCGATCGTCACCTCGCCTGCCGGAAGAAGCCGGGCGATGTCGACGAGCGTCTTCCCGGGCAGGACGATTGCTCCGTCGCCCTCCACCTGGGCGGTGACGGTCGTCCGGAGCGAGAGCTCCATGTCGGTCGCCGCCAGGCGTAGCTCGCCGGCGTGCGCTTCCAGCAGGACGCCCGACAGGATCTGCACGGACGTGCGGGTCGAGAGAGCGCGCGAGACGACGCCCAGCGCCTGGGCGAGCTCGTCCTTTCCGCACGTAATCCTCAGTCCTGCGCTCACCACGATGTCAGTCTCAATCATCTAGAAAACCTCGTAGGAGTAGTAGGGCGTGTGGACGACGGGGAAAGCGTCCGGATTCCGCATGGCTACGGGGAATCGAGCGGGGGGATCGGCTGGGGAGAAGTCTCGCGCTTCCACAGGACGTTCCGCTAGCGGACCTGTTTCACACGGGCGGTGAGCTCCTGTACCAGGTTGTACACAGACCTGTCCTCACGGATCAGACGGGCGATCTTGGACGTCGCGTGGATGACGGTCGTGTGGTCGCGTCCGCCGAACTCCTTGCCGATCTTCGGCAGCGAGGAGTCGGTGAGCTCGCGCGAGAGATACATCGCGACCTGCCGCGGATAGACGATGTTCTGCGAGCGCTTGTCCCCGCAGAGCTCCTCGAGCGAGAGGCTGAAGCGCTCCGAGACGAGCTCCTGGATGCGCTTGATCGAGACCTCCGCCGCCTCCCCTTGCGGGAACACATCCTTCAGAACGTCCTGCGAGAGCTCGACCGACATGGCGCGGCCGGTGAGCGACGAGAAGGCGACGACGCGCGTGAGCGCCCCCTCGAGCTCGCGGATGTTCGTCGACACGCGGCCGGCGATGAAGGTCAGCACCTCCGGCTCCGGCACGTGGATGCCGTCGGTCTTCACCTTCTTCCGGAGGATGGCGATGCGCGTCTCGAGGTCGGGCGGCTGGATGTCCGTGATCAGGCCCCACTCGAAGCGGCTGCGCAGCCGCTCCTCGAGGGTCGCGATGTCGCGCGGCGGCCGGTCGCTCGACATGACGATCTGCGAGCCGGCCTCGTAGAGCGAGTTGAAGGTGTGGAAGAACTCCTCCTGGATCCGCTCCTTGTGCTCGAAGAACTGCACGTCGTCGATCAG